>NZ_JACKZS010000173.1 GCF_014222285.1 Nostoc sp. UCD121 | reverse complement strand
ATTATATTTTAGATGCTTATCGTAAAGGGCGTTTAAATTACGATAAAGCAATAAATAAAAAACTACCTATTGGCAGTAGTGCAATTGAGAGCTTAATTCGCCAAGTTGTAAATTTAAGAATCAAGGGTAATAGTAAATTTTGGTTGAAAGAAAACGCAGAAATTATGTTACATCTGCGTTGTCAATGGATCGCCGGAAGTTGGGATAATTTTTGTGGTTCTATTTTTAATTCCTTTATCAAACCAGAAACTGCTTGATAAATTTTATACTTTACTTCTACTCTCAACTTATTATTTGGTTGAATTAACACTAAGTATAAAAAGCTAATTGTAGATATTTTTGTTAACAATCGTCAAATGGCTTGCTATTAATCTTTTTGAGATATCTCATCAAGATGAATTCTCGTGGCTATCAGCATATATTTAGTAAATAAAGTCACTTCTTACTTAGATTTGATTTTTGCGATCGCTTGTTTTTTACCGGATCTGACAAAACCGCATTGCTCCCCGTGGTGCAGGAGGTTGCCAATTAGCACGACGACGAGCTAATTCTGGCTCAGATATGTTCAACTGCAAGAGGCGTGCAGGTGCATCAATGGTAATACTATCGCCTTCTTCTACAAGAGCGATCGCACCACCCACCGCCATAATCACAGAGATAGCACTCTCTATGGATTTGCGAGTAATAATTTGCCGGGGTAAGATTTGTTTAAGGTCATCTCTTTTGGGCTAGGGAGTCACCAATAACCATGAAAATTGCAACTGCCCATCCTCCAGTGGTCGCCGTGATTCAGTAGACAAACCAAGTTGCGAGAGATACTGCCCCAAAATCCACACAGGGTACTCAACTTTAAATAAAAATATCGATTACAAACTCTGTACCTTTGCCTGGTGCGGAAGAGCAGGTTAAATGACCTCTATGCTGTTCCACTACAATCGAGTAGCTAATCGATAATCCCAAACCTGTACCACTGCCCACAGGCTTGGTGGTAAAAAAAGGATTAAATATTCTCTTAAGTGTTGATTCACTCATGCCTAGACCATTGTCAGCAATGCGAATCAGTACTCTATCAACATCAGCAATTTCAGTGCGAATGCGAATTGTCGGGAGGGAAAATGTTTCACTTGTGATTCCCCACTTGCTAGTCCCCATTTTCAAAGCATCAATTGCATTACTCAAGATATTCATAAATACCTGATTGAGGGCACCGACATAGCAGTTAACCAAAGGCAGTTGGCCATATTCTTTAATCACTGCAATCTCTGGATGCTTATCATTAGCTTGGAGTCGGTGTTGTAAAATTAACAGGGTGCTTTCGATGCCGGAATGAATGTCTACTGGTTTAATTTCCGCTTCATCTAAGCGGGAGAAATTACGCAGTGATTCAACAATATGTTTAATACGCTCAGTTCCAGATCGCATTGAGTCGAATAGTTTAGGTAAATCCTCCATCAAAAAGGGTAAATCAATAGACTCTGCTGTAGTTTGAATCGCCTGCACTGGAGTGGGATAATGTTCTTGATAAGTTTTGATGAGTTTTAATAAACCCTGCATATAAGTTTCTGTATGAAACAGGTTGCCATAAATGAAGTTTGTGGGATTGTTAATTTCGTGAGCAACTCCTGCAACCATTTGCCCCAAAGACGACATTTTTTCTGCTTGAATTAGTTGAGCTTGAGTTTGTTGAAGATGGTCTAGGGCTAGGGTTAGTTCAGAATTTTGGTTCTCTATTTTGAGGATATTACCGTAGGAACGAAGGGAAGAAATCACGACTGTAATCAGCTTTTGCCGTGTCAGTTCTGTTTTGAGCCGATAGTCGTTAATATCGTAATTCAAAATCACCGAGGCTTCCGGCGCTTCTCCAGGCTGACCTGTACGTAAAATAATTCGTACTTTGTGGTTGTGCAATTCTGTACGAATATATTGAACCACCTGCAATCCAGCATCATCTGTTTCCATAACGACATCCAGCAAAATTAACGCCGTATCTGGATGTGTCTGGATTAAATACTTTGCTTCTGTACCAGAATGGGCATGGAGAAACGTCAGAGGTTTACTTTCAAAAGTGCAATCTTCGAGTGCCAGGATTGTAGCTCGATGAACTAATACATCGTCATCCACAATCAAGATTTTCCAAACTGCTACAGTTGCTGGTGGAGAGTTTGGAACCGCTTGGGAAACGCTATCATTGCTTGCTTGTCCACCATTGTCATCTGCAAAGATAAACGTATCATTATTGTCTGCAAAGACAAAAAAAGCATCAGTTTCTGAGTTGGAAACCCTTTGATTTTCGCTGGACATACTCGATCATCCCTAATTCTGGCGTTCATGGAGTAACCTGTGGCTCAAGTGGAAGGGTTACTATAAATAGAGTTCCCTTCCCCACTTCGCTTTGCACATTGATTCTTCCCCGCAATTTTTGGGTGACTAGATTGTAGACAATATGCAATCCTAGTCCTGTTCCACCGCGATGCCTTGCTGTGGTAAAAAAGGGTTCAAAAATGCGGCTGTGATACTCTTCAGGAACACCACAGCCATCATCACGATACTGAATAATGACTCGATCGGCTTGCTGTAACACCTGAAACTGCATTTCCCCAGCTTCTTCGGGCTGATATGCGTGCATGAGAGAGTTCATCACCAAATTGGTGACAACTTGTGCCAATGCTCCTGGATAAGTGCTAATGGTTACAGTATCATCGCCAGTTATAGTTACTGTATGTAGGGTTTTTCTTAAATTTGGTGCCAAACTAAAAAGCGTTTCTTCCAGATAAAGTTTAACCCTAATAGTGCGTTGCTCCAGGTTGGTTTGATCGACAGCAACCTGTTTGAAACTTTGCACCAATTCTGCGGCACTATTAAGGTTTATCAAAATAATGTCTCCACATTCTTTAGCAATGTTTAGGTAGTTGGTTAAATCTGCCCGTTTCAGCTGTCCCTGCTCAACTGTGGTGATGAGAGCGGTAGTTTTATCAATCAGGGTTGATACCAGTGTGATGCTAGTACCAACAGGGGTGTTGACTTCATGAGCAACCCCTGCTACCAAGCTACCTAAAGCAGCCATTTTCTTGGATTCTACAAGCTGATCTTGAGTCGTTTTGAGTTCTTCTAGGGCTTGGGAAAGTTGTTGAGTGCGATCGCTAACTTTCTGTTCAAGAGTATTGTAGAGATTAGCGTTTTCGATCGAAATGGCAGCTTGAGATGATAAGAGCTTGACAATTTCCAACCGATCTGATGTAAACGCTTCCGTAGCCAGGTTATTTTCCAGATATAAAATTCCCAGTAGTTTACCCTGATGCACGATGGGATTACACAATAGGCTCTTGGGCTGGTGCTTTGTGATATAGAAATCAGCCACCAGAACAGCCTCTGTTCTGGCATCAGCGATGACAAGGGATTGTAGACTGCGTTTGACAGTGTAAATTAGACTAATAGGAACATCAAAACTTTGATCTATTGGCAGTGGTAGCCCAATGCTAGGTTCAAGTCCAAGTTGAGCGATAGCCTCTACTCGCAATTCATTCTCTTGCATCAACATCAACACACATTTACTGGCTCCAGCATTGGTGATAATTGCATTGAGCAAGTTAATGAGCAATTTGTCTAACTGAATCTCCCTAGAAAGGCTCTGGGAAGCTTTGAGGATGGTGGCAAAATCTAAGGCTTCAGAGATAGAAGTGCTACTGGAGCTAGATGTTTGCGTTGGTTGATGAATCGTGCGGGCAGGTATAGCAAGGGTTTCTAAGGGTTGGAGAGTGAATTGCTTTTGTTGCAGAATAGATTGTAGTAATTGGGGATAACGTGTTTCCAAGTCATCAATTTTAGCTTTGGCATCCCAATGAGCGTAGCAGTAGTAGGCTTCTTGGATGTAGGCTTGAGCCACCTTTTCTTTGCCCCACTTGAGGTAGAATTTGGCTGCTAATTCATTGCTAAGAGCTTCTTCGTTGAGGTAGCCGTTTTCTTTAGCTACTGCAATGGCGCGATCGTAATACTCCATTGCTTTGAGTGTATCTCCCATCACTCGCGCTATCTCTGCTTCAACTAAATCATACTTATGCTGGTAATTACTTCTAGCAAGATCAGCCCAGTAGCGCATGAGTTTTTGGTTGGTAGCTACTTGATTTAAGCAATCTTCCTTTTGATTCTTATCGCGCTCAGAATACCATGCAAGTAAGGACAAAGAGTAGTAAAAGTTATGTCCGGCAACAAGTAGTGGGCCAAAGGCTCCATCTACAAACTCAGTGGCTATCTCTGCATTAGTTACAGCTTGTTCATACTTTTCAAAGTTATAAAGTACAATTGCTTTAGCTACATAAGTGGCAAATAGTGATTGATGATTATGAGTTTTATGAAAATGTAGTAGCATTTCCGTCTCATTAAAATCAGTACCAGTCAATTGAAAGTGGTCAGAAGTTTGTCCGAGGAAGTTTAAAGTGAGTTGCCTCCAAATCTGGGCATAATCAAGACAATGCTTTTGTTTGAAGTTTAAAAGTAAATCAATATATTTTGCTTGCCTTTTATCAACAGAATTTAGAGGTTCTCCAATCAGGAATAAATGTGTACACTCAGCCATCATTGAATAGCTAGCGTATTCGATGTCTCCGACCTCTAGACCATACTGCATACCTTTTCGTAACAATTGAATAGTATTTCGACCATGCTCCTTACAAGCACAGATAAAAACACCAAAAAGCATATAAATTTTAGAACTGAGTTCTTTAGCGTGGTATTGCTCTAGTAGCTCTAGAGATATCTGACCTGAGTGATAAGCAGTGTCTACATCTTTAATTACAGCAGACAGAAATAAGCCATAAATACCATAGACATAAGCAGCCAAGGATGAATGTCCCTGCTCAAGGCAAAGATGGTGCATTGTCAGCGCTACTGACGGAAACATCTCCGGTTTTACATGATGAACAGGAGGAGTAATGCTAATCAGCAACCGCAGTGCAGCCAGAGATTCAGAATTGCTCATTTCTGGAATATTAGCTAAACTTGTCAACTCTGGTAGTCGCTTTAAATAATTTTCCTTCTCTACATCAGGTAATATCAATGGAATTTTTAAATGCTCTAATGCTTTTAACCCTGTTTCAATAGCTTGAACTTGCTGATCTTGAGCGATATAAATTTGAACTTTTAGCTCATAGGTCTTAATTCTGTCTAACAGATGTGTGGTTTGCTGCAATATCAAATCTGCTAAACTGATAGCTTGCTCAAAGTGGGTACTTAAGTATTCTGCTTCTGCGGTATCCTCATACAGTGCCAGTGTCAGAGCATACTGATTTTGCCAGCTGTCTGCTGCAAGCAGTTTTATTCCTAGCATTAAATACTGAACCGCAGCAGTATAGGCAGTGGAAGCCTTAGCTTTTCGTCCCGCTAATAGATTTAATTGAGCTAGTTGATTGCGTTCAGTCTGTTGAGTAATTAACTCCAAACCCATGTTCAATTGACTAACAATCTGAAAAATGTTTTCTTTTTGCTCATTTGCAGAAAGATTTTTTAACAGTAGCTGTCCCAGTTTTAAGTGAGTAGTTTTTTTCTCATCTTCAGGAATTAAAAAATAAGCAGCTTGTTGCACACGATCGTGTAAAAATTTATAAGTAACTGCTTGTGAGCCTTGTTGAGCAATTATCTGGCTTTCTTGATCTACATAAAATTTATAAACTTCAGTTTGAGGTAAAATTAACCCCTCTTGTAAAGCTTTCCAGATAGCTGTTGCGGTTTGGGCTTCTGACATTTGGGGCATATTCGGAGAGCTTGCGCCTTGCGCGATTGCCAGGGTTGCTAAGTCAAATTCGCTACCAATGCACGCCGCTAATTTCAACACATCCTGCGTTGCTGTTGGCAACTTTTGCAACTGTAATGCCATGAATTCAACAACATCATCCGTGAGAGCTAACGCTTTTACTTGAGGAATATCACACTGCCAATTTCCCCGCTCAAAATCAAACTGTATCAGCCCATCTTCATGCAGTGCTTTGAGAAATTGCGTGCTAAAAAATGGATTACCCTGAGTTTTTTGATAGACTAGTTGAGTTAATGGTTGTGCGACTTCTTCTGAACAACTGAGGGTATCGGCAACTAATTGATTTAAACTCGCTGTACTCAACGGTGCTAATGTAATAATGTTAATTGTAAATTTGGCTTTAACAATCTCTTCTAGTGTCAACATCAAAGGATGAGCAGCAGTAACCTCATTGTCGCGGTAAGCTCCAATTAATAATAAATACCCCCCATCCAAATTATCCATTAACAGCTGCATTAAATTCAAAGATGCTGAATCTGCCCATTGTAAATCATCTAAGAAAATCACCAGAGGATGTTCTTTGGTAGTGAATACTTGGATAAATTTTTGAAATAGTAAATTAAACCGATTTTGTGCCGCAGTTCCAGACAAATTGGGTGCAGGTATTTGTTGACCAATAATTTGTTCTAGTTCTGGAATTACCTCAATAATAACTTGCCCATTATCACCCAGCGCTGCTAATATTTTGGTTTTCCAAGCTGATAATTGATTATCATTTTCACGGCTCAATTGCCCCATTAAATCTCGAAACATCTGTACAAAGGCAGAAAAAGGAATATTACGATTAAATTGGTCAAACTTGCCTTTGATGAAATAGCCACGTTGTTGGGCAATCGGCTTATGAACTTCGTTAATAATCGCTGTTTTCCCAATACCAGAAAACCCTGCTACTAACATCAGTTCCGTACTTCGGCTACGCTCAGTAACCATCTGATGATTTGTAACGCGGTCAAATGCTTCTAGCAAAGTTTTGACCTCCTGTTCCCGACCATAGAGTTTTTCAGGGATAATGAAGCGATCGCTAACATCCCGTTGCCCAATGGGAAAACTTTCAATTTTGCCCGTTTGCTGAAGTTGATGCAAGCAAGTTTCTAAATCATATTTCAGCCCGAATGCACTCTGATAGCGGTCTTCGGCATTTTTCGCCATCAATTTGCTGACAATTTCTGAGAGTATCGGTGCAATTTCTGGATTAATTTCATGTACCAAAGGTGGAAGTTTGGCAATATGGCAATGCACTAACTCCATTGGCTCGTTTGATTGGAAGGGTAATTCCCCTGTCAGTAACTCGTAAAAAGTTACACCTAGAGAATAGAAATCAGTACGGTAATCTATGCCACGATTCATTCGCCCGGTTTGTTCCGGTGACAAATAAGCGAGTGTTCCTTCTAACACATTGGGACTTTTCAGGGTTTGGGTTTCTCGTGGTAGGAGAGATGCAATACTAAAGTCAATAAGTTTGATATCACGAGTTTCTGGATTAATCAGAATATTGGCAGGTTTAATATCTTTGTGAATAATCTGATGACGAATGAGAATATCTAATATATTGCACAGCGCGATCGCTAAAATCAAAAATTCAATGACAGTTGGTACAGTTCCCCATTGCTTTAGGGAAATTCCCCCAAAATCTTCCATTACCAATGCATAGCCATTCTGGTACGTTTCCAAGCTATAGGTTTGAATGATTCCAGGTAAGTTGAGATTTTTAGCTATGGTGTACTGATTGCGAAACGACAAAAGTTCGATGAAACTGGGGTAAGGATTTTTCAGCAGCTTAATGACCACAGGCTTTTGGTCAGTCTCTCGAACTGCTTGATAAACCAAGGTTCTAGAACCGTTGTAGAGTTCTTCACTGACTTGATAGCCGGGAATGGTAACTACACTGCTAATCATAATTCTTTTGAATTTTTAAGACCTTAGCATTTAGTATTCCCAGATTCGCCCCCATCAGTGAGAGATTAAGGTAATTGCATTTTTTCAAGAGGGCGCAGCCCAAAGAGACAAATCTCGCCAGCCGAGCGTAATATTTGACCTGCTCCCACCAAGAATCACTGAGTTCTACCTCTGTGTCCATAACCCCGGATTATTACTTCCATCTTCATTAATGGCGGATGTGGACGGCGATGAAGAAGGCAGGGGTGCAGGAGAGCAGGGGTGCAGAGGAGATACTTATACTAATTTTCCTCTCTGCGTCTTTGCTCGTCTGTCCCTCTGCGTAATTTCAATTCCATGCTGACTCTGTATTTTATCTGCGGAAACCGCATCTCGTTCAAGTTACTCTTAGGGACGTACTTCTACCTTCAGAATTGCTCTTTTTTCACTAAGATTTCCAACAGACAGATATTATTAGAAAGAGGATTGTTACATTACCTAAAAAATAGGGAATCCTAGATTTAAGTACCAAGGAAATCTATTAGTCAGTTAGACCTCATGAACTTTCAACAGCAAGGCATTCAATCCGGTAATAATTTTTCTGTAAACCAATTGCTAAAAGTTGATGAAGTTAGTAGAAATGGTCAGGAAATTGAACATCAATTAGCAGAGCCAGATTTGAAACAGTTGCAAGATAAATTTTTATTACTTATAGAACGTAATCCTTTGCCTTTAATTGAGTGGAATACAGCATTTCAAGTAATACAATGGAATCCGGCTGCTGAACAACTATTTGGATACAGCAAAAGTGAAGTACTGGGTTGTCAGGTACCAGAAATAATTGTGCCAGAAAGTGAGAGAGTAGAGGTCATCAAAATAATGGAGTTATTAATTGAAGAGAAAGTTGGAGGTAATAATCTCAGTAAGAATCTGACAAAAAATGGAACAGTGATTATTTGTGATTGGTGTCACACTCTGATAACTAACGTTGATGGCAAGGTAACTAGTATTGTCTCAACAGTACAGGATATAACAAAAGTAAAGTCATTTGAAAGCGCTCTGCGCGAAAACGAAAAGACCTATCAGCAAATTCTTGATGCAATTACAGATATGGTATTGGTTAAAGGTGCTAAATCTCGGATTATTTGGGCAAATAAGGCATTTCGTGATTATTACGGGATGAGTGAGTCACAGCTTCAAAATATGATTGATGCACCTTTCAGCGAACCAGATCATACCCTGCAATATATCAAAGATGATGCTTACGTATTTGAAAGTGGACAGACCCTAGAAATTCCCCAAGAGCCAGTAAATCGGTACGATGGCGAAGTACGCCTATTCCATACAATCAAATCTGCGATCCGTAACGAACTGGGTCAAGTGATAATGACTGTTGGCGTATCTCGTGATATTAGTGAGCATAAACAAGCCGAGAAAGAACAGGCGAAGTTGTTGGCAATTCTAGAAGCAGCACCAGACTTTATCAGCACTGCTGACTTAACTGGGAAGGTTCTTTACTTTAATAAAGCAGCTCGCCGAATGTTAGAACTGGGGGAAAAAGAATCGCTTCAGGGGAGAAAATTGTGCCAAAATCATCCGAAATGGGCAAATGAAATTATCCAGAATCAAGGATTACCAGAATCAGTTCGAGTCGGTGATTGGGTCGGGGAAACGGCTCTTTTAAAAGCAGATGGGCGAGAAATTCCCATATCCCAACTGATTGTTGCTCACAAATCACCTGATGGAGAAGTTGAATATTTCTCGACAATCGCAAGGGATATCAGCGAACTCAAAGCAGCGGAAGAAACTTTACGGCAAAGAGCGAAAGATTTAGAGCAAACTCTTAAAGAACTACAAAACACCCAAGCTCATTTGCTCCAAAGCGAAAAAATGTCCTCTATTGGTCAATTGGTTGCGGGAGTGGCTCACGAAATGAATAATCCTTTGGGCTTTATTGCTGCCAGTATCAAACAAGCTAAACCCACCTTTGATGATATTGTTGAACACTTAAAGCTTTATCAAGAAAAGTTCCCCACTCCCGGAGATGAAATTCTCATCCATGCTGAAGAAATTGACTTGGAATATAGCTTATCAGATTTACCCGAAATGATTGATTCGATGACGATAGCCTGTGACAGGCTGAAAAATATCAGTACCAGCCTCCGCACTTTCTCCCGTGCCGATAGAGATTACAAAGTACCATTTAACATTTATGATGGCATTGATGGTACGATTATAATTTTAAAACATCGTCTCAAAGCCAATAACAGCCGTCCCGCAATTGAAATAGTGACGAACTACAGTAACTTACCTGAAATTGAATGCTCTCCAGGACAATTAAATCAGGTATTTATGAATCTAATAGCCAATGCTATTGATGCCTTGGATGAATCAAATACAGGTCGGAGTTTTGAGGAGATTAAAGCCAATCCTAATCGGATTACAATTACCACCTCATTGAAAGAAAAACAGGTTGAGGTGAAAATTGCTGATAATGGGGTGGGGATGAGTGAATCAGTCAAGCAAAAAGTATTTGACCATTTATTTACCACCAAAGGTGTTGGTAAAGGAACAGGATTAGGATTAGCGATCGCTGGGTCTATTGTTGTAGAAAAACATGGCGGAACTTTGAATGTGAATTCTACCTTGGGTGTTGGAACAGAATTTGTGATTACCTTACCGATTCTGGCTCAGGCTCAAAGTTAACTTGGTCAAAAGTGTGATTTCAGTTAACCACCGCCAACCAATCGCACACCACAGACCTACACTCGCTCCCAAAGTTAACCCAAATCTGCCACTGCCCCAGATAGCCATTCCAGTAAGGCTCACCATCAGCAACGCCAACAGCCTCGCCAACCTTGGAGACTAACTCGCTGTAGCAAGAGCCAATACTGTCCAAGCCTTGCTGCAATTTCAGTTTCAGCCCTTTCCAGGCTTGCCCTTGGGGACTGCACACTACCTCTTCTAATATTTGGGAGGTTGTGTCAATGACTTGTGTTTGTAACTCTATATTATTCGTGACTGACACCGAATCCCTTGAAAACGCTTCATCCCGATTTAACCACTGTCCAAAAATCGAATCGCGCTGATCATCAGGGGCAACGAATTGATAAACGCACTCTCGATTTTCACGCTTACCCAATCGACCAACGTAAGCCAATTTCAAATCAATCTTGGCAAGTAACTTCTGAGCGATCGCTATCGGTGTGTGTTTTTCCGAGATACTAACATTCAAGTAATTTTTGATAACGTGCCGATGCTTTACAGCCAGCACTTTAAACTCCAGCATCTTCTCGTCAGACCCCCGCAACTGCTCCCCAGGCATGAGCAACTGCAACAGATTCAGTTCTTCTAACAACAGTACAGCAGGTAACATCTGCCCCTTGTTAAAATCCGGTTTCCAGATAGCATTATTACCGGCTTCGGCTTGTGCCTTAGCCCGTTTCGCATCACGGTTTGTCAAAAACTCTCGCCCCAGTGTCAAATAGTAGTGCATCCGCAATTGAGGATACCACCCGTCATCATCCTTCTCCACTAAATCAGGGGTTACGTCAATTTCATAGCGACGGGATAATTCAGCCTTGCGCTGCTGGTGTCGTTCAGTTTTGGTTTTCGCCCGTTTGTCTTGCAGTTTCTTCAATTCGGTTGGGGAGAGTTCATCAGAATTAGTGATCGCTTTACACTCCGCAGCATACAATTCAACCGACGCGGCTTTAACCGACTCGATAACTGCCCCGCTCTCATCATCGTCGGCATCGTCGGCATTAATAATGGTGTACCCATCCTCAACCAAACCCGCAAGCACCGATTCCCGATAACGCCGCATCTCAACGTTGATGACAGAGCCACGCTTACCCCAAGTCTGCAAAGATTCGGGCTGAAAATTCTGGTCAATATAGCTCAAATCCGCATTATCCGCCGCCGACAACAGCGCAATGTTAGCTTGTGTTGCGACGTGTTGACTTCTGAGCAATCCTCCTATCGTTGTGGAACCATTCCCTACAACCGACATCCCCCATTCTCTGACCCAGATATGACGGTCAACTGTCTCCCTAACCCTTGCCAACATTTGACGCACAGAGTTAACCGGCTGCACTCCCTGAAAAATCCCCCAAACACCATCAAAATGTCCTCGAATGTCGATGGATACCCCAGTTTCAAGACTTGGGGAGGCGATAACCAAATCATACTGGGTGAGAATTTCGTTCAGGTGAGCGATACAGCCGAAAGCCGCATGAGATGGATCAGCAACAGATTCGCTGTCAATTCGCAGAATTCGCAGGTGAGGGAATTTGCGGCGAAAACGTTCTTCAAGTGCTTGGGTTCCCCATTTGGACTTAGCCTTTTGAGCAGAACAACAGAGTAAATGATGCCCACCTTTAGCAATGGCTTTATCGAGTGCTGCAATCAAATTCTTCGGGTTACTGCCAGAGTAGTTGTAACAGTTTCCAGCACTTTCACGATAATTGTTGATAATGACGAACGGATTGACACAATATTCCCCAGCAAGTGATAAAACATACTTCACATCTGTGTCGGAAACATCGGCACTAGACAGGTAAATCTTTCCCTGACTACTTCCCAAAACATTCTGTACCAGTTGCTTGAGGTTTTTGAGAACGGATACCCGACGTTTCTGCACTTCCGTACCAGAGTTGAGCAAATGCCAGAAAACTTGGTCGCACTCGTCGATAATTATGACATCATTCGCCCAGTCATTGGGGTTGAATCGCGCCTGACTTTCTTGATGCAGCGAATCAACACAGACCCCGTATCCTAGTAATGTGCCTGTTTCATTCGTGCGGACTTCAGTAACATAGTTCACACCAAACCGATTACACAATGCCTCACCCAGTTGAATACGATGGGTGATAATTAATACCCGTCTCTCTTGGTCATGTGCTTTTGCCACCTCAGTTGCCAGCCATTCGGTTTTACCAGTACCTTTGGGAGCCTTGAGGATAATTAGTTTTTCACCTTCGGGGACGAGAAGCTGGCCCAAGAATCTTTGATTGAGTGCGATCGCTGGCGGGTAAGTTAGCAGAGTAAACAGCTTAATCTCCCACAACTCCAGTGCAACGGCTGTGTTGTAGAGCGCGTCAAAAGCCGGTTGACCCTTGGCGACAATAAAATCATCAACCCCTTTCTCTGCCCCTAGCGGTAAATCAATAACTCGCAGCGAACAACCCTCATTTACCAGCAGCCGTCCCATACGACTGATAGCGGTTCTGACTCGCTGGACTGTCTCAGGTTTGTTGTCCTGGTCAAAGCAAATGTTAACCTGTCTCCCCTGTGTTGCAAAATGTTTCAAGTCGGGAATCAGAAATGGTTTACCGATAGCAGTACCGTACTCATCAGTAGGTGTGCGGTATCCAGCGTTAACACCGGGGATAGCGATCGCTGCATAGCCGGCAGTCAATAACGCCCCCGCTTTTTTAACACCTTCTACAATTGTCACTGGTACATTATGTTGCCAAACCCAGTGCCAGAAGCCCCCAGGATGTTGTAAGTCCTCTTCAGTAATGGGAATGCCGCTACGATTGGAGACTTTCACCCAAATGCGATTCGGCACTAAGAGGAAGAAAGCGCGTGTCTCTTCTCTAAATGGGTGTTCATACTTAATGAATTTGTGAATCTTTTGGCGATCGCGTCGGGGATGGTCGGGTTTGAAACAGCCCCACATCATGTGTGCGTAGTTGTTGAGGGGGTCAATGCCATTGCACCACCAGCCGCCTAGTTCAATGTGCTGGTATTTCTTCAAATCGCGATCGCGTAATCGTCCATCATTGCGACGGGAGATTTTGGGACTGTAGAGCAAGTATTCGTAGGGTGTTGTGCCGTGGAGCGATCGCACATTCAGATGAAAGATTTCTTCGTCAACGCCACTGTTGAACCATTCTTGTAAGTGTAGAGCTTGAGAATCAGATTCGATTATATTCATATCCCCTCCAGTATTTTGAAGCAATGCAAAGCTTGGGGTATTGAGTCATACCGCCTTTTAGATTGATTACGTAGACACAGGTTAAAGAAGCGTGGTTTTAAGGGAAGCAATCAACAGGACTTGTATTGGTAGTTGTTTTTTTCGTCCTATTGACTGCTTTTTAACCGGACTTAATAGTACAGATGAACTAAGAAACTGTCATTTTACATGATCACTGGCCTTGTCAGAATGATCTCCCACCTCCGGTATGTGGTCGGAAGGTGAGATTGATTCGGGTGCTAACCACTTTGTTGGTCTTAGGAACCTGATGCAGATGTGTAGACTGACAGCCTGGGTGCATCACAAGTAGACTGCCGTGTTCCAGCCAGAAGTCCGTTGCCCTGCCATTTCTCGGTTTGATTTGGAATTTGCGACATGAACCCAAGCTGACTGATGCGATTGCAGGGTTAGATCCCATTGATGCTTCATTGTCGGAATGCCACCCGATAGAATCAGTCCCCGTGCGGTATTGATTGCCGATGACAATGCGGAATTTGTAACCAGTTAATGCAGTTATGCGATCGCGCAAGTTAGCCAGATTATCTGTCCAAGTCAGGGGTTTCAAAAATACGCTGTTGGAGTAGAGATAATCGCAGCCGTAGTCCCCGTAAATGCACTCCAGGCGGGGGACAGGCATTGTTTTACCCGCGATTCTGATTTGATTTTGCTGCCACTCCACTTTCAAACAGTGTTGGTAGAGTTCATTGGCAAGTTCCTGGCTTAAGAAATCGGGGTAATAACTGACTGGTAAAACTGGGGCTGATTCAGTGAATAAATTGAGTTGTTGCATGGTAGTTTTCTGCAATTAAAAACGTGTGCTGAAGCAGTTGCTGTTAGTTTTAGTTGCTGGAGAATACTTCACGTTTCTTGAGATACTTGCTCCCAATACTCAACAACAAAATCATGGGCTTGCTGTAACACTTGAGGGAGTAAAAATAAGGGGACTTCCCAAGCCGCAATTACACTACCAGCAAAACATTCTGCAAGTTCAACCCGAATACACTCTGGTAAATTGCTCTCTAAAAACTTGAGTGAATGATCTTCGTTTTCTGGTAGTTGAACAAAAAAATAATCGTCGTGCATGATATCGGCAACAAGACCATATTTTTCTGCCAAGGTTTTTCGTAAAGTGTTCATAACGAAAGGTTGAGTTAGGTAGGGAATTATTGAGAGATGACTTTTACTATTTCGGGCAACCACCGCAGTTGAAAAACAGTTTGGTTTGAGGATTTGGCGACTGCGGGAACCATGCGACCCCATTGCTTACCAGATTCAGTAGGACGATAGGGAATTTTCTTGTCATCAGTTCTGTATTGCAGTCCAGAATTTAGTAAGCAGTGGTTAACAGCCCGTGCAGACATTCCTACTACCTCACCAATTTGTGTTGGATTGAGAAATGCGTCCTCTGCAACATTCGTTTGAGCGATCGCAATCTTGAGTTCATCGGCTGCTGGCTTAAGTGCGGGGTTGACAATTGTTGCAGCATTAACTGCTAACTGGGCAGTGAGGGATTTGTCTAGTCCAGCAAATTCCCCCAACATCATTGCCAACTGTGCAGCTTCATGGGACGGAGCTAATGTATGTGGTGGTTCTTGCTGTAATACTTGCTCTACTTGGGTTGAGAGCATCACTTTCATTAAGGTTCTGTTAGCCCAGATGCGGAATTCGACAGAAACCCACTGAGCTAAATCAATTGCGATTTCTGGATAAATCCAAGTACCTTGAGAACTGCCATAGCCATCAACTTCGATGACAAGAGACGATATCGGGATTCCGATGTCGTTTGAAAGTGCTGTCCAGTAAGCTTTTGTGGACTTCCTTTCTTTGTAGTGCCCCCAAGACTTATTATTTGCATGGCACATCTGAGTTGCATTCACATAGCCTTTAGGTATGCTGTATTTGCCTAACTGCCCAACTTCTGCCATTTGGTTAATATCTGAGTCACGCCATTTGTGTATCAACATAGTCCAACTCTCTATTTATTGTTCAAACAGTTAATCTTTGAAAAGCACTTAGACATTCACGCGCATCAAACTTTTCTCCCCAACTAATGAGAAACGATTCGATATAGTCGGTGTCTTAATTAAGGTTTAGCGGTCTACTATGTGCTGTTTAATTGCGGATTGATTTAGCCCATCAGGGATATCGATGTGTGCTTCACTGATGATTTTTTCAACAACTGTAACGATAACTTTCATGGGTAATTCCTATCTGATTAATTCAGGATTCAGAAGTAAAAATATTCTGAATCCTGATTTATGATTTACATTGCTCCAGCTTTTGTAGCTTGCAACTGTTGCATCCATGCGTTGATTACCGTTAATTCATCAGCACCTAAGCCAACAGCATCAACAACCTGATTTTGATACAAAGATTCAGCATGATTGGGATATTCACACTTGTCTGCTGCCCAAGCCAAACACATGGTTTTCACCAGTTCATTAATCTTGGTAATATGAAGTAGACTTGGGCGGTCAACATCCTGAAATTGCAGCCACTCTCTGACCAAATCAAGTGGATAATCAAGCAAAGTGCGGATATTTTTGATTCGTAGGTCTTGAGGATGTACTGGTTGAGGGACTACGCTAAGTTTGGGTGGAGTTACTGGGGTTTCTACTACAGATGGAATAGTTAATGATGTGCCACCTAATACCAATTTTATATGAAGCTGCATATAATAGAGAAAACAAACTCGATAAATTAAAAGAACAATGAGCCGCCCTTTT
>NZ_JACKZS010000564.1 GCF_014222285.1 Nostoc sp. UCD121 | reverse complement strand
TCCTTGGCCTGCTCAAAGAGGTCGCGCACTCGGGAGGCACCGACGCCGACGAACATCTCGACGAAATCCGAACCTGAGATAGAGAAGAACGGCACCCCAGCCTCACCGGCTAACGCACGAGCCAGGAGGGTTTTACCAGTACCAGGCGGGCCATACAGCAGCACGCCCTTAGGAATCTTCGCACCCACCCGCTGGAACTTCGCCGGCTCAGCGAGGAATTCGCGGATCTCCTGCAGCTCGTCGATCGCCTCCTGGCAGCCAGCGACGTCGGCAAAAGTCG
>NZ_JACKZS010000172.1 GCF_014222285.1 Nostoc sp. UCD121 | reverse complement strand
CAAGCCTAAACAGGCTTAGATTCCTTAAATTACTACATAACTCTTGAATATACCTATTCCCAAGAAAACAAAATTGGGCAACCAAGCGCCCATAAAGGGAGAGAGGGCACCTGCTTGCGCGATCGCACCACTAATAAAGAAAATTAAGTAGTACGAAAATATAACTACAACGCTAATCCCAAAGCTGGTACCTCTTCCAGTTCTCTGGGGTATGCTTCCCATTGCTGCACCTACCAAGCCAAAAACCACGCATACAAAGGGCAAGGAAATTTTTTGTTGAATCCGCACTTGGAGTTTACGAATTTTTTGGCGATCGCCACCAAGATATTCTACTTGTAGTTGATCTAGTGCTTCAGCAATATTCATCTCGCCATAGTCTCGGCTTTTTTCTGCCAGACTTAATGGCGTGCGTGGTAGTTGCAGTTGTTGGTGTTCAAATCTGACGATGTTGCGATATGAGCGATCGGCTGCAACAAAATAAATCGTACCGTTGTAAAAATCCCAAATATTTTGAGAAGGATTCCACTGGGCAGATTCTGATACTACAATTTGATTCAAATTTTTGGTGGAACGGTCTATGATCGTCAAACCTGTCATCCGCTTACCATCAAACTGGTCGGCGTAAAACAAGCGTGTCAATATTCTATTCTTAGAGCCATCCGGTTGTGTAACATCCTGGTATTCAGGATAGAAAATATTTTGCTGTTTAAAAGCTGGCTTATCTGATTTCAGGGCTTTCTCCAGAGTTATCCCCGCTTGGTAATTTGCTGCTGGTGCAATTTGTTCGTTGAATACAAATGTCATTCCTGTGACTACAAGACTCAACATCACAGCAGTTAGCACTATGCGATAGACGCTCACTCCACAACCACGCAGGGCAATTAGTTCACTCTCGCTAGAAAGACGGCTGTAGGTCATCAAAGTAGCCAGCAGCGTAGACATGGGAAAGGCTAGAACAATAAAGTTGGGAAACTTTAGCAAAAAAACCTGAATGGCAATATCTATCGGTAGCCCAGATTCTACGATTTTTCTGACTAGATCAAATACAGCATCAATTGTGACACCAAGTGATGAAAAAGCTCCGACACCAAAGAAAAACGGCGCTATCAATTCGCTGGTAAGATAACGATCCATGATCGTAAAAGGTAGCAGCGAATATAGGTTGTAGAAAGACGGGAAGTTCTTTGAAATCATAAGCAATTTAAAATTTGCAATCCTGGTAAAAATGGGAGGTAAAAGGCAGCAGGCAGGAGGTAGAAGTAAAATAGTCTTCATCTTTTGTGTTGAAGTCTAAGTTCTTTACCTCACTTGATTGCAAACTGCTGTATGTGCTGTATTTAGGATCAAAATTTAATTCTCAATGGCTGAGAAAGCAGAACAAATAAATTAATAAATTGATAATTAAAATTAAATATAAAAATAGTCTTTGAAAAATTATTAACTAAATAATTGTGAATTTAGGCTTGAAAATTATCCCCTAAATAATATTGCCGCACGAGGGGATTGCTGTAAAGTTCGTCAGCACCGCCAAAAGCGAGGATTTGCCCCTCGCGCATAATGTAGGCGCGATCGGTGATCGCAAGGGTTTCGCGGACATTATGATCTGTAATTAAGATTCCCATGCCGCGATCGCGCAATTCTGCGACAATGTGCTGAATTTCTGAGACTGCGATCGGATCAACCCCCGCAAATGGTTCATCCAAAAGTAAAAATTTTGGCCCTTCTACTCCAGCAGCTAAAGACCTCGCTAATTCTGTCCGCCGTCGCTCACCACCAGAAAGTTGAATTCCTTTACTATTGGCTAATTTTTCTAAGCGAAACTCCCGGAGTAAAGTTGTGAGTCGTCTTGACCATTCCCGTCGTGGCACTTTCGTTTGCTCCAGCACCAACAGAATATTATCCTGTACCGAGAGTTGGCGGAAAACACTTGGTTCTTGCGCTAAATAGCCAATACCCAATCGCGCCCTTTGGTGCATTGGCATACTTGTAACATCCAGATTACCCAACCAAACTTTCCCTTGATTGGGTTTTTCTAAACCCGTGGCAATATAAAAAGTCGTAGTTTTACCAGCCCCATTGGGGCCTAGTAAACCAACGATTTCGCCCTGACCAACAGAAAGATTGACACGATTAACAATTACTCGCTTGCCGTAAGATTTGTGAATATTCTCTAAAACAATTTTCACGCTGGAAGCACCCTTTCTTGGTGGTAAATGCTAATTAGAAGGCTTCAAAGGTCGTGTTTGTGGTACAGATGGGGCGGGTGTCGCAGTTTGTCCACCATTATCTGATTCCTCAATCATGTATATAGACTCTACCTGACGGTTGGATTGAGGTAAAGCAACAAATCGCCCTTCATCAATTAAATACGTTACCTTCTCTGCCCGGATACTGTTACCGCCCTGTTGCAAAATATAGACGTTGCCACTGAAATCAATTCGGCGTTCCTTACTAAAGTACTGTGCTTGGGCAGATGTTGCCTGAAGCTGACGAGAAGGATACAACATTTGCACGTTACCGCGAGCGGTGATTACTTGATTTTTAGCATCATATTCTTGCACATCAGCACGGATAGTCAGGGGACGATTGTCTTTAGATGTTTGTGCAGTAGCGGTTTGCAGTTGGGTAGGGAAGGCAAAAGTGCCCAATAGTGCAACTGGCAGCATTAAAGCTAATCCAAAGCGACGGAACTGTGACATGGGCAATTGATAGCAGGGCATCATAGCAATTAGGGATTCGGGATTTCAGCTAGCATTCTAATTATCTCAAGTACTTTATCCAGATTATGAAATATACAATCTGGAGCGATTTCCGATAACTACTGGCTGAAATAGTGACGCTACCCCTAACCTCAAGGTTTCAGCTAATTAACATCTGAGTGAAAATGACGCAGGCACAATTTATGAATTGTGCCTACCAAGGATTTCGGACAACGCATAATTAATTTACCAGATGTCTAATCAGTAGACAGCACAATTTTAGGCAAAGATAAGACCTTATTTTCACCAATATCGCCAGATGTAATCTTATCTGGCCCTATTTGTTGTAATGTCGTCAACAAGGCTGCGCTCTGACTCAATAGCTCATCAACATCAACGCCGCCGTAACTAGATGGGTAACGCCGTAAGCGATTGCCGCCTTCTCCCAGTAGAATAACTGCACCTCGCCAGTTCCGATTTTCCAAATGATACAATGCTACAGAAATTTGGAGAATGCCTTGATAAAAGGTTTTCTCTGGTTCACTGGCTTCAATCCATAAAGCCTCTAAAGTGTCATGACAGGCATAGAACTGGCCAGAATTGAACTGTTCTACGCCTTGCCAAAACTCTTGGGGGATGGTTTCGCTCATCCCATACTGTCTCGGACTTCTTTAATTGTTTCCAGAGAGATATCTTGTTTTTCGCCAGCAAACTCGTTGTCAGGGGTGAGAAACAACATACAATGGCACTCTTTGCGTTCTCTCATTGGCACACAGGGACAGTTCCAATATGTGGCATGGACTTCAGCCTCTTTATCTTCGTAATGGCGACAGGGACATAAAGGCGCACCTAGTTCGTCTTTATGTTTGGCTAGTCCTTCAATCACAACTGCGGTAACAGAAGGTTCAGAACAGAAGTATGTTCCAGTACGCTTGGCGTATTGTTCGGAAAAATGCCGCATTGCCTCTAGGCTTTTATCGCTGGATTTTGTGTTTTGTTCTGATGTGATCATGGGGATCGGTCGCTCATAATTTAAATATTTCTTTGCATTGTACCTCAGCCGCACTAAGGGATTACTGGGTGTATTTCCCCAACCTTAACCTTTCAAATTGTTTTACCTTTCTTCAAGGGCTGATATGTCCAGTGTGCTGGGATCAGATAAAAGTTTAACTTGAATGGGAATTGGGGATGAGGAAGAAGCAGGGGAGCAGGGAGTAGGGGAGACAAGGGGAAAAGGTGATTTGAGTGAGAACCTTACAACAAGTCTTTCCTATTGTCCGCAATTCCCAACTCCCAATTTCCAATTCCCAATAATTCCTGCAATTTATAATAAATCTAATGTTTTTTGTAGCTGGGGTTGCAGAAGGCGATCGCTCTGCACAAAAATACCAGGATGATCGCGATTGATTATCTCTTGTTCTGCTGGTGAAGAAATATTTTGCCACAAAACCCAGCGACTACCTTGACCAAGAGTAGCAATGCTCAGAGGGTTTTGAGTCAGCCAAATCAAAGGATAGCTTTTAGGAACAACTGAACTGGCATCTTCTAAGGCTGTGGTTGCTGCTAAAGTTTCTAGGACAAAGCGATCGCCTTTGATTAAATCTGTCGATGCTGTCCACAGTTGCACTTCTAATTGCTGTTGCTGTGCGTAAAAGTACAGCGAAGCTGCGGTAATTACTGCTTGTTCAAAGTTTTCTTTTTCCCAATTGCTAGCGCTGTCAAGGGCAATAACTATTTCTTGTCCACCTGTTACCATTTCTAACTCCCGCACCCTTAATTCCCCATAACGGGCGCTAGTCCGCCAGTGAATTAGACGGGTGGGATCTCCAAGGCGATAAGGACGGAGCGATCGCACCAGCCCGGTTGTAGCTGTCTGCAAAGGTCTACCACGAGGATCGCCTCTTTTGCTCTCTTCTTGCCCCATTTCGTCTACTAAAGGGCAGTTAGCTAAGGGCAACACTGTCGGATAAACGATCGCTGTGGCTGCACAATCACGCTGACGGCGACACCAAAACAATCCCAAAGGCGCACCAGAAGCAAGTTCAACTGTGTGCCAGCGATAAACACCCCGGCGCTGAGTCGGATGGTAATATACCCAACGGTAACTGCCTTGGCTAGGAATTGTTTCGATTGCCTTTTGTACTGGTTTCCCTAAGACGAAGGGCAGTATATCTTCAACTTGCAATAAGCTTACAGGCTGTTGTGTCTGATTGCAGATTTCTAATTCCACCGTTAGATCGTCACCTGCTGACACTGGCCGCATGGGACGGCGGGTGATGGATAGACCTGTGAGCGATCGCGGCGGTAAGATGGCTGCTACACCCAAAAGCGCAAAACTGATGCCGCTAATGGCGTAAAGCCAACCAGCCATCGTATTGATACCTGCTCCAAAAAAACAAATAGCGGTTACTGCTAGTACCCAACCGCCATAAGTAGGGGCACAAGCGCGGGTTTCTAACCAATTAGTGAGGGGTTTAATGATTTTCATGTTTCTTTTTTAACCCAACACCACCCGAAATTCACAGTGTCTCAGGGGTTGCGCCTGATGTCCTTATCGAAACCGCTCTAAAATTTGGTTGACTGCGGTACCATTTACCACAATATCTGCACAGGATAATTTTCAAACACACTATCTCTACTAATTACAGGTATGCTCTCCACCAAACTTTGAGAAATTATGAGCCGATCAAATGGATCTTTATGATAAAAAGGCAGCTTTGCTAACTCATCTAAATGTTCTGGTCGTATTTCAAGCAATTCGATAGCGTTACCATAAACCTGTTGTTTAACCAACTCAGTAAAAGTCATTTCCAGTTTTAGCTTGTCGATACTGACCTTGATAGAAATTTACCAAAGACTCGCAATACTCAAAAATCTTTGATTTTCCCGATCTTCAATCAAGTTTCTTGCTGTGTCACTGAGGTTGAAACTGCCCTCAATAAACCATAAAAACGTATGAGTATCGAGCAGGAGTCTCATGGAGCGTATTCCTCAAAATCTGCCAACGGCTCATCAAAATCATCTGACATTTTTACTAAACTCCTAGCACTACCAAACTTTGGGCGTGCTTCTACTCCACCAAGTGGCACAATTTTGAAAGATGTCCCATCATTACGAATGATGATGACTTCTTCTCCAGCAGCCGCCTCTTCAATTAATTCTGCTAGGCGAGTCTCAGCTTCTTTCAAATTAACTTGGTGCATTGATAGTTTTTACCAAAACCCGATATTTTGAATATAACTTCTTCGTCAGTTATTGACTCAAGGATCTTTTCATGTTGACAATGGCGATCGCAGTTTCACGAATAGTTATGAGAATAATCCTTTTTCAGTCCTCTTCATTTTGACTCAAAAATTTGACTAAATGTACGGCAATGGCGATCGCACTATAAATCTATGACTATGGTTTGGTGATCGCACTGTAAAAATTTTTGTAGCTTGACGATCACTTTTTACCCATAACTTCTTAACTGTGCCCTCTTTAATAACTTGGCAGGCTTAAAGTTGCCCATCACCTGCCGCAGACAAGGTAAGCTGACGCGCATCTAAATTTGATAATTTAGCGCCTAAACCCATTTGCTGCCTTAGATTGCCCTGTAAAACTAGATGACGAACAGCTTATCTATAAAAACGAGAAATTCTTGACAGTCTTGTGCATGGGGCGTTGTTATATCTCTGGTACAAACTGCCGAAGTCCGTTTATCACCTGCTCTCGATCATTGGAGTTAAGCATACGAAGGACGAGTTTTTCGTAACCATTGCGACCAAGCTCGAAAATCGAGCAAACATTTGATACAAGTCCTTTGTTATTGTAGTACTTCAATATTTCGTTCAGATTACCAGAAGCAGCTAACCTAATGTACAAATTAAGATTGTCTGTGTATGTCACATCGATATTCAGTGCAGCAGTGGCATTTGCAACAGAGTCCTTTATTGCCTGAAGCCCAACTGATTTAGTATCAATCTTACGTAGGTTGTTCTCAATTGCCCTGTATGTTCGCAGTGAGGCTTGACGCTCTACCTCTTTGTTAAGAAGTCCTCTCGCCATCTCGGTTGCACGAGTAACAACATCGTCAGAATCAAGGCGTTGGTTTGTAGCTATGAGGCGTAACGTTTCCTCATTAAGTAAAATGTTTTCGATTTCTGCAACATCAATACAAAACACGCCATCAATTGAAAGTGATTGTATTTCATCGTCCGTTCGATAATCTCTATCGATGAGTCCAAAAACCTTGACATGATGGAAAGACGAATTAAGCCTAAGAGCGCGAACTGATTCAATGACACTCTGACAACCACTTCGAGGTACGACGTTATAATTTCTGTAAATTGATTGATATATCGAGTGATCTTTCCCCCCTTTTTCCCCTTCAACAAAAATAATTGTTCTGCGATTACCAAGCAACTCAAGCAATAGGCTTTCAGGAAACTCATCGACCTCTGGAACTTCTTCCCATACCCATTTGTTAATACCGTTAAACTCTTTAACCCATATACTTGTTGTACTAACACGTGTAGAAGCAAAATTAAGATCGTGCGTAATGTAGACGAAAAGGCAGTCTGGCTTTGCTTCCTCAAGCTTATTCCATAGAGATTGCATTATGGACGTGTGCAGGTGTATTTCGGGTTCATCAATCACTAATATTGATCCTGGAGGAGCGCATAGACACTGCCCCATTAAATATAGTGCCACTTTTTCGCCGTCGCTCATTTCGTTTCCGTTGTACTCGGTGCCACAAGTAACGTCTTTGACACTTACCTTTCCATCCTCTAAAAATACTTTTCTATGAGGGAGAATTTCTTCCCATAGTTGGGCTAGAACCTCAATTGGAGCATCTGGCACAGAAATATATATCTGCTTTAAACGTGTTTCCGCAGTGTGCTTTCTATCGCGTTCCGCACTTCGTGCAAACAAATTGGAAAGGACTTTTCCGTAGTCATTCTGGAGGTAAGTTTCAGGCTTTCCTCCCCAACGGTGACTCCATTTATATTGCTTGTTGGCATACCTAGAATCTTCGTTGCCCCAAATTAAATCATTTAGGGATTGCTCAAGAGACTTGATTAAGGCATATTCAGGAATATCTAATGCTCTTTGGGCAGATATGCGGTGAACAATAACGTCGTTGTCAGCATTTCTCTCTATCCACGCTCCAAGTCTGCTTTTCCCTGAGCCATTAGCACCTACAATAACTACCGATCCGTTGTGTTTTATCTCAACTTTATTTCCGGTTTCATCTGGTGTAGGTAAGTATAGCCTTGGTTGTAAAGGCATGTGTCTTTTTTTAGTTTCAGTTGTGTAGTACAAAATACTGTATAAATATTAATCACTGTAACTATATTTTACGTATATTTATTGAATGTGGGATAATATCAATAATTTTTATAAAAAAAATCAATTTCAAAAGATTTTGTCACAAGTTTCTGAGTATCCTCTTGCTTTGAAATAACTTATGTAAAAGCTCCTTTATCAGGTACGTGATGCAATGCAAATAAATGTAAATAATAAATTAAAAAGCCCGCATCTGCGGGCTTTTTAAATCAATTAAGAATTCTTACTTACCGTTTCGCCAACTTCTTCGACATCTTCCGCAGACGAATCGATTGGGGTGTAACTTCCACCAATTCATCGGGGCCAATGTATTCCAAAGCACGCTCTAAGCTCATGTCTATTGGTGCTTGCAACTGAACCAATTCATCGCCACCAGCAGCGCGGTGGTTGGTCAACTGCTTGGTTTTACAGATATTTAGTTCCAAATCTTGGGAACGATTGTGTTCTCCCACAATCATGCCTCTGTAAACCTTTGTGCCGGGAGTAATGAAGAATGCTCCTCTATCTTCGGCATTTCTCATAGCGTAGAAGGTAGAAACGCCTTCTTCAAAGGAGATTAAAACGCCTTTGTTACGAGCTTCAATGTCGCCACTGATTTGACGGTAGTCTAAGAAGCTGTGGTTCATGATGCCTTCGCCACGAGTCATCCGCATGAATTCACCCCGGAAACCAATCAAACCACGGGCGGGAATGACAAACTCTAACTGGGTGCGATCGCCACTACCTGGTTGCATATCTTGCATTTCGCCTTTGCGTTGTCCCAGGCGTTCAATACAGCTACCCACACCATCAGCAGGAATGTCTAACACCAAGAGTTCAAAAGGTTCGCAAGGTTGACCGTTGATTTCGCGGTAAATTACCTGTGGCTGAGATACCTGAAACTCGAAGCCTTCCCGACGCATGGTTTCAATTAAGATACCCAGGTGAAGTTCTCCACGACCGGAAACGAGGAATTTATCGGGAGAATCGGTTTCTTCGACACGCAAAGCAACGTTGGTTTCGAGTTCGCGGAATAGGCGATCGCGTATTTGTCTTGATGTTACCAACTTGCCTTCTTGACCAGCAAAGGGCGAATCATTCACCCAGAAGGCCATTTGCAAGGTTGGTTCATCCACTTTAATTAGTGGTAAAGCTTGCGGTTGATTGGGGTCAGTAATCGTTTCCCCAATATAAGCATCAGCAAAACCAGCCACCGCCACAATATAACCTGCGGTTGCTTCTTCCATCTCTACGCGCTTCAGCCCATCGAAGCCCATCAATTTGGTAATTTTGCCCTTGACAATAGTACCATTTTCTGTTACTAAAGCTGCTTGTTGTCCTGAGCGGATAGTACCGTTGTGAATTCTACCAATCACAATCCGTCCCAGATATTCAGAATAATCTAGGGTTGTAACTTGCAATTGCAGAGGCTTATTGCTGTCGCCTACTGGTGGTGGAACGTGTTGCAGAATCGCGTTAAACAAAGGTTGCATATCTACCGATTCGGCTTCTAGGCTTTCCTTGGCGAAACCTCCCATACCGGAGGCAAACAGATAGGTAAAATCACACTGGTCTTCATCTGCCCCTAATTCCAAGAACAGATCCAATACTTTATCGACAGCAACGTGGGGGTCAGTTTGACCACGATCAATTTTGTTGATGATAACAATGGGGCGCAGCCCTTTTTCTAAAGCTTTTTTCAAAACAAAGCGCGTTTGGGGCATGGGGCCTTCGTTGGCATCGACAATCAGCAGACATCCGTCAACCATGCCGAGTACACGTTCAACTTCGCCACCAAAGTCAGCGTGTCCAGGAGTATCAACAATATTGATTAGTGTTTCTTTGTAGCGAACTGCTGTATTTTTGGACAGGATAGTAATACCCCGTTCCCGTTCTAGGGCGTTGGAGTCCATAACGCAATCCGGAACGTCTTCGCCTTCGCGGAAAATGCCGGATTGTTTGAGGAGTGCGTCAACCAGCGTGGTTTTGCCGTGGTCAACGTGGGCGATAATGGCGACGTTGCGAATTGGGAGCGTCATAGAAGCTTTTGGTGAACTCTAGAGGGGGTTTTTAGATTTACATTTGAATGCTAGGCTGTTTTAACAGAATTGGGGATGATCAGCAATTTCTGTAAAGAACCTTTAACAATTCTAGCGTAATCGTCACAATTGCGGTGAGGTTTGTCAAGGTTGCATAAGAGAGAAAGTTAGGCAGGGTGAATATTTACTTAGCGTTGAATTATTTACCCGATTTTATTAGAAGATTTAACCGAATGTAGTTTAACAGTGGGTAAATCTCTGTTTAAAACTTCCTAAGTACAAATTTGCATTAATTCTTAGCAGTTTTAAATCAAACCAGATGCACTTATCTACGAGACGCTACGCGTAGCTTGCTTCCACGGAGTGGTACGCCTTACCACAGGGTAGGGACGCTGGGAAAAGGTACGCAGAGTTTTTCAAGAGGATTCGCTATGAACTTATGAAATTATGTACATTAAGATATATTTTCTTTTGTAAATTAGTCTACCTTGTACGATATTTGACATCAGCATTTTGGAGTTTTGAATAATAGCTTGGTTATGAGGACAGCAATTACAGAGTGATAAATATACAATTCAAAAATTACGTGAAGTTGGATTTGGTATTACGGATCTTGCAAAATAAGAGAAAAATTTGAATTCTAAAGTGCAATCTGCTCCATTTTGCTAAGTTTCAACAAAATTTATTTAATAAGGCGATAAAACTAGCCAATATTTTACAGCAATTACAATAAGTGTCCATGTAGAAACGTTGCAGCACTGAGATTATACGGTATTCAACGTATAATTTAAAAATTAATAAACTGACAGCAATAAAATAATTAGTATGATCTGCTGCCTAAATCCCAATTGCGAGAATCCCCAAAATCCTGATGGGACAAATTACTGCCTCAGTTGCGGGACACAGTTGCGATCGCTACTTAGAAATCGTTACCGTATAATCGCACCATTAGGGAGAGGAGGGTTTGCACGCACATACGTAGCAGAGGATATAGACAAGCTAAATGAACGATGTGTTGTGAAGCAACTGGTTCTCAGTCAATTTTATGGCAGTCAAGGTACTCACGCACATCAAAAAGCAACTCAATTGTTTGAACGAGAGGCAAAACGTCTACAAGAATTAGGCGAACATCTACAAATTCCTAATTTGTATGGATATTTTAAGGAAGGTGAATATCTGTACTTAGTGCAGCAGTTTATCGAAGGTCAAAATCTGTTGCAGGAGTTAAAACAATACGGTTTTTTTGATGAAGCTAAAATTCGATCTTTTTTGAATGATCTATTATCTGTGCTGGTCGCTATACATCAACAGCAAATAATTCATCGAGATATTAAGCCAGAAAATATTATTCGCCGTCAGAGTGATAAGAAGTTAGTACTGATTGATTTTGGGGTTTCAAAGCAAAAGGCGGAAACTACAACCACTGCAATTGGAACAATTATTGGTTCATTAGGTTATGCACCAATTGAGCAAATGCAATTTGGTAAAGTTTTTCCTTCCAGTGATATGTATAGTTTAGGCATAACTTGCTTTCATCTACTAACAAATATTTCTCCCTCGAATTTCTGGCTCAAACAAGGCTATGGTTGGACTTCTAGTTGGCGGAAGCATTTGACACAACCCATAAGTCAAGAATTAGAATTGATTCTGGACAAATTACTCCAAGAAAATCATGAGCAGCGTTATCAGTCTGCACAGGCTGTCTTACAAGACTTGAATAATCTACCACCACTAAGGCATACATTACCTCCTACAGTCATTTCACCTTCTCAATTATTAGAGTCACAATCACAAACTCAACAAAAAACAACTGGATATCTACCACAATTCTCTAATAATAAATTATTCTCTGGAGCCATAATTACAGGTTCAGGTAGTTCATTGTTAGCGATCGCACTGATTAGTTTTTTAGGAACTACTTGGATTAGCTCTGGATTATGGTTACTAATTTTAGGTGGGGTAATCTTAATCCAATCTCGCTCGCTTTTGGAAAAGAGTTATTTAATTGTGATTGCTATAATAGCAAATTCACTAATTGTATTGACTTTCAAAAGCTTGCTCACAAATAATCTTCTGCAATCTGGAATTAATGGACTTTTGCTTCTAGTATTGCTAGTTTTGCTTGCAGGTCTTTTGACGCTTATTATTGTGGGTATGTCAGAAATAATAAACAAACTTATTTCTAAATATTTTTAAAATTTAAGTATAGGTTGATTTCCCACTGTATATTGATTTTTAATAAGCTTTTTATAATTTGGAGTATTATTCATGACAAATAAAAAAGAGAACCTGAAGTTGCTTATTTCTTTGGGACTGGCTGGAGTAATGGTAGCAGCTATTTTGTGGGTAATTAGGCAACTTTCTTCTAGTATCATAATAACATCATTAAACAACCCCACTTCTAGTTCAAGTGAAGTTAAGAATAAGCCTCCATTGATGAATCTGGGTACAAGAATTTTGTTGAAAGTGCAAACATACCCTGATAAAACAGATGGAGTTAAAGCTT
The DNA here is from genome assembly GCF_014222285.1 of Nostoc sp. UCD121. Classification (GTDB taxonomy): domain Bacteria; phylum Cyanobacteriota; class Cyanobacteriia; order Cyanobacteriales; family Nostocaceae; genus Nostoc. Next base: position 3,916 of record NZ_JACKZS010000172.1, on the reverse strand, counting down.
TTGAGCAAAAAGATTTTACCACTGCTGTTCAAAAGTTTAGCGCTTCCTTAAAAAATAATCCTAATGACCCAGAAACTCTAATTTATTTAAATAACGCTAAAATTGCACGAGATAGGTATAGCGCTCTAAAAGTTGCTGTGATAGCATCAATTAATTTTGACTCTAATTTATCAGAAGAAATTTTGCGTGGTGTAGCTCAAGCTCAAAATGAAATTAATAACCAAGGAGGAATTGATGGTAAGAAGCTGCAAATTGTGATTGCCAGTGCTGAGAATAGAGAAGATTTTTCACGATTAGATAATGAATTATTTCAAGACAAGAGCATTGTGGCAGCAGTGGGAGTTAGACGTAATGCTGCAATTTATAATCAAAATCGATTGGTGTTAGTCTTTCCTGTCGAGCGCCCAACTCAAACCGAAAATCAAGAAAAGTTAGATACTAATTTAGTAAGGAGTCAGGCAAATAGTTCCACAAATAACTACTTATTTCATGTAAATCCGCTATATGATAATTTAGTAGATACTCATGCTCGGTACATTGCTCGACAGGGAAGAAATGTTGCTATTTGTGGGGATATTCGTAGCTCAAGAGATAATTCAGGTTCCTCATCTAATCAGATACTTGTAGAACAGTACACTCAAGCTCTCCAAAAATATGGAAGTAAGGTTATTAACACGCCTTGCAATTTGGCAGACAAAGATTTGGACTATAGAGCTTTTGTAGATAAAGCTATAGAAACAGAAAACGCCAGTGGCTTTTTACTATTACCTTCAGTCAGAAATATATATTTTGCCACCAAAGTAGCACAAGAGGTTAAAGGCAGGAAGCCTCTCTTTGCTTCCGAAACTATGTACAGTTCAACAACTTTGCAAAATGGCACGGATCTTGAGGGAATGGTACTACCTGTGTATTGGCATCGTGATGCTAATAAAAATAATCCATTTGCAGAAAATGCCTTTAAGCTTTGGAATGCGCGGGTAAATCAGAGAACAGCCGGCGCTTATGACGCACTCCAAGTAATTATCACTGGCTTGAAACAAGATAATACCCGAGAAGGGTTGCAAAAGGTATTGTCTAATGGTGATTTTTCAACTTCTGGAGCCACAGGAATGATTAAGTTTTCGCCTTCAGGTGAGCGCCAAGGAGAAGCTTTACTAGTCAAAATCGAGCGTTGTGAGCGTTGTTCTTCTGGAACTGATTATGATTTTGCCCTCTTGAATAAGAAGTAATTTTTTGACATGAATTTTCATTCCAGAGATATAGATTGCTTCAAAATTAGCTAATCTGTTTATCTGTTCAATTTGGATGTAATACAGAATATCTGTCCCTAATTTAGAACTATAAATCTGGGTGATCGCTTTAATTTGTATTTCTGTTGTGTAACGCTAAAGTTTTTTCTACCCAGAGTCATGAGAGCTATCACTCAAAAGAAAGATGAAATCTTTCTAACCCCTATGTCAAAGTTATAGCAAGTAATAATTATGAACACTTTGCCGAGGAGAACTACGGATGGTAGCTACTTTAGATGATACAAAACGCAATGCTATTGCTGTAAAATTGGCAAGTATCAAAGCACTTCAACAGTTGGTTATCGAAAATGAGAGATTGCTTTTGACGCAAGGACTTGATGCAGAGATTGGCGATCGCATCCGCAATTTCCTCAACGATGACGAAAAAAATCTTGGCGTTCTGGAAACTGTAATTGGTCAGTATGGCATTCAGGCTGAACCCAAAAAGACTGTTACAGAATTCATTGAAAAAGCTCGTGAATTGTTCAAAGGTTCTGAATTGAGCCTGTATGAAAAAGTATCTCAGCATGAATTGCTGAAACATCAACTAGTAATGAGTGGCTTGATTGTTCACAAGGCTGCTCAAAAAGTGGGTGCTGATGTGTTGCTAGCGATCGGGCCTTTGAATACCATTAACTTTGAGAACCGCGCTCACCAAGAGCAACTCAAAGGTATTCTAGAAATTCTTGGTGTCCGTGAATTCACTGGACAAGATGCAGATCAAGGAATTTGGGCGCGTGTTCAAGACGCTATGGCCGCAGTCAGTGGTGTAGTAGGCAGCGCTGTTACCCAAACCAGTGACAAAAAGGATCTGAATATCCAAGATGTCATCCGCCTCGATCACAACAAGGTAAATACCCTATTTACCGAACTTCTGCAAAGCGACAATCCACAAAAGATCCAAGAGTATTTCGGTCAAATTTATAAGGATCTAACTGCTCACGCTGAAGCTGAAGAAGAAGTAGTCTATCCAAGAGTACGTCCTTTCTACGGTCAAGATAACACTCAAGAGCTTTTTGACGAACAAGCTCAACAGAAGCGCTTGTTAGAAGAAATTAAGGCTATCGACCCCTCTTCTAGTCAATTCAAAGATAGAATCAAACAGTTGATGGACATTATTGGCGACCATATTCGTCAAGAAGAAAGCACAATGTTTGCTGCCATCCGTAACAATTTGAGCAGCGATCAAAGTGAGCAACTGGCTACTGAATTCAAAGCCGCTAAGACCAGAATTCAAGAGAAATTAGGTGTTGTTAGCGAATCGAATGTGTAGGATGCTTTAGAGCTTTCTATATCAGCTAAACAAGGTTAATTAAACAAAAACTCCCAGCGCTGATGTGCTAGGAGTTTTTGTTTAAAAATTTTGCTGACAGTATTTATAAGCGGTATATGCCATAGTTACAACCCCAGTGATAATGGCAGATTCATCGACTTCAAATTGGGGATGGTGTAATGGGTGGTTAATGATTCTTTCTTTATAGCCGACACCCAAACGAAACATGGAACCAGGAGCGTGTTCCAAATACATAGAAAAATCTTCAGCACCAAGGGAAGGTTCGGGTAAAACTTGGACGCGATCGCTACTCCACGCTTCTTCTGCGGCTGATTGTAACAATTGCGTCAAAGCATAATCATTTTGAACACTGGGTACACCCTGGCGATAATTGACTTGATACTTTGCCCCGTAAGTCTGGCAGACACTAGATACAATGTTTTCAATCCAGTTTGGCAGATGGGCACGGGTTTCGGGATGGAGCGATCGCACCGTTCCCAATAACTGCGCTTTATCAGCAATTATATTCGGCGCTCTGCCACCATTAATCTTCCCGATACTCAATACTACAGGACGCAAGGGGTTCTGTGTTCGGCTGATGGCTTGTTGCAATGCAGTAATAACTTGGCAAGCAATCCAAATTGCATCAATGGCCTCATGAGGACGCGCCCCGTGCCCAGATTCTCCCATAATTAGAATTTCTAAATCATCAGCGGCGGCTGTTAAAGCCCCGTAACGCACGCCAATAGATCCTGCGGGTATAGAAGGGAAAACATGAATCCCTAATACAGCTGAGACGTTTTCCATTGCCCCATCTTTCACCATCCAGCTTGCCCCTTGAGCAATTTCCTCGGCTGGTTGAAATAAAAACCGCACTTTCCCACCCAACTCCTCTGCCATCTGGGACAGAACCATCGCTGTTCCTAACCCCACGGTGGTATGAACATCGTGACCACAAGCGTGCATAACACCCTCTGCACGAGAGGCGTATTCCAAATTTGTGCCCTCTTGAATTGGCAAGGCATCCATATCGGTGCGAATTGCCAATAAACGGTCATTTTGGCCAGTACCTTGGAGTTCTCCAACTACACCCGTTTTACCAACTCCCTCTTGTACGTGCAGACCACTGGAAGACAAAACACCAGCTACAAAGGCTGCTGTTTGGTACTCTTGACCACTGAGTTCTGGGTGAGAGTGGATGTGGCGGCGAATTTCAATCAAGCGAGGCGCTAGTTTTGCTGCTAAGTCTTTAATATGGGTAAGCATCAATCTCAATTAATCTACAAGCTTTTTTCCCATGATAAAGAACCATTAACAAACAAAATGCTTTTGCTATACAAGGATAGTTGAAGGG
>NZ_JACKZS010000171.1 GCF_014222285.1 Nostoc sp. UCD121 | reverse complement strand
CTGTCATGCTTCTAAAACACAGCATTTAGGTCATTTTCAAAAATACAGCATTTACGAGCGCACCTGCGGAATGTGGGATATATCAGAATGTTGGGTTACGCAAAGCCTCCACCCAACCTACAATTTTTTGCAACATTTTAGCCTTGACACGCCACTCCATATAGCCAGATTTTTTCACATAATCAAATCGGATTGCTATAGAAATAATCTGCTCGTTGAAATTTTTAAAACAGCATTGTTGTCTTTTTACTTGTGATGCCCATTTGTCAAGCCCGATTTATACCAATTTACATGATCTTACCCTGCAAATTGCATTAGTAAAAGTATCTAAAGATTTGACATAGGCATCTAAACATTTGACACAAGCATCTAAAGATTTTGCATTGTAAAAACAATTTACTTTTTTTATATTTATTAATATGACCAGAGCAAATCACAGTTTTTTTGCCAGTATTTTTTTCATAAAAACACTCTGTGATTTAGTCCGAAAAACTCAAGATTAGCAATTAAAAAAACAATAAAAAAGCTACAGGTAAAGCTTAATTGTGCTTTTTGACATTTATTAATGAAGCAAAATTTATATCCTAATAGGAGGATTAAGTCTAATGGCATCTGATTCAAATTCTGTTTTTGATAATCTCGTTAACGATGGTGGTCTGGCTAGCAACCTCAGCGATCCTTTTGCACCTGGAGGTGCTTTTGGCATCCCAACGGCTGAGACCTTCGATTTTGATAAGTATGGTATTCCAAAAGAAGGTAGCTTCGATCCTACTAAGTATGGTATTCCAAAAGAAGGCAGCTTCGATCCTACTAAGTACGGTATTCCAAAAGAAGGTAGCTTCGATTTTGATAAGTATGGTATTCCAAAAGAAGGTACTTTCGATCCTACTAAGTATGGTATTCCAACTGAAGGCGGCTTTAATTTAGGTAGCTCTGGCATCCCAACGGCTGATAGCTTCGACCCTTCTAAGTTTGGTATTCCAACTGAAGGCGGCTTCGACCCTTCTATATTTGGTATTCCAACCGGAGGCAGTATACCAATTTTTGGTGGTGGCCCAACTGCTTAGTGGCAATTGTATAACTAGAAGGGCAAATTCAAGTTATATATAATTTCAAAAGTCTGGGTTGCTCTATCTTTTAATTGCGTGATGTGCAACTTTCACTAAACAAAAATCCCATCCAAGCAAGAGATAACAATTTTTGTAGCTCTTGCATAGGATGAGATTTTTATTATCTATGAAAGACAAGGTGGGGACTTCCGCGACACGTTAAATTTATTTATACTCTTGCAAAGCCCCTAACTTACAAATTCCTGGCCAAATCATTGCTGTTGCAATCACTACTACAATTGTGCCAATTCCACCACCCACAACGGAAATCACTGGGCCAAATAAAGCAGCAGTCAAGCCGGACTCAAAGCCCCCTAATTCATTCGAGGCACTAATAAACACGCTATTAATAGCAGCAACCCGACCACGCAAATGATCTGGTGTTCTGATTTGAACTAATGTATGGCGAATCACAACGCTAATACTATCTAGTGCGCCACCGAGGATCAGCATTAACATAGACAGCCAAAAGGAACGAGAAAGTCCAAAGATAATTGTGACAACTCCAAAGCCAACCACTGACCACAATAAGGCCGGGCCTGCTTTACGTAACGGTGGTAAATATGCCAGGGTAATCGCCATAGTCAAAGCACCGATGGAGTGGGCTGCTTGGAGATATCCCAATTCCACTGGCCCCACGTGTAAAATATCTTTGGCAAAAATGGGGAGAAGCGCGATCGCACCACCCAACAATACTGCAAACATATCTAATGTAATCGCTGCTAAAATCAACTGATTCTGCCAAACAAATTTAGCGCCAGCAGCAAGCGCTTGGAGTGAAATTGGCTCAGTTGAGCGAATAACTTTTTGCTCTTTAATCGCCAGCGTTAAAAGAAAACACAGCAACGCTGCGATCGCTGCTAATACATAAACTCCTGTAGCACTTCCCAATAGCGCAATCCCGAATCCCCCGAAGGCTGGGCCAATAACTGCGGCTAACTGAAAGCTACTACTATTCCAGGTGGCTGCATTGGTAAAAGCGCTGACAGGTATTAATTGCCATATCAGAGCATCACTGGCAGGTTTAAGAAATGCCCTAGCGACACCTGTTAATACTAAGCAGGCGTAAATTAGAAAGATTGCACCTTGAGTATAGGAAAGCACTGCCAAAGCTAGGGAGCAGAGGGCTAGCAACATTACCGACATTAATATGGTGACTTTGCGATCGCCGCGATCGGCAACATCTCCGGCAATTAAGGTGAGAATAATCATTGGTAGGACTTGCGCCAGTCCTACACCGCCTAAAGCGATCGCTGAGTTAGTTCGCTCATAGAGTTCCCAGCCAATCGCTACAGTTTGCATTTGCGACCCCACGAACAGCACCAGCCGTCCAATGGTAAATAGCCGATAGTCTCGAAACTTAAAGGCTGCAAAGGGATCGTGTTGTGCAACCTCAAAGTTATGGGGCTTTGAGTTCTGTTTTCTCGAAGACATTTTTTAGTAGAGTTAAGCCTTCTTCAATGTTGGAAATTTGGTCTTCTGAAAGACCTGTCAGCAAGTCGGTAATATGAGCGCGAGTTTGATCTTGGGATTGCTTGAGATGGTGTTTTCCATCTTCAGTTAAATTGAGCAGCACCCGCCGCCGCTCTTGAGGATGAGCAATCCGTTTCACAAAGTCGCGTTGTACCAAGCGTTCTATGGTTGCTGATGCCGTGGCAGAGGTGACACCTAAATGCTCTGCCAGATCAGATAATGAAGCACCAGGATTACGGTTGATAAATGCTAGCGATCGCAACTGAGGTATAGATAAAAAAGCGGCACTATGGGCACGCATATCCGCTCGGATAAACCGCATCACTAATGGAACTGTCTCCATTACTCTAGCGGCACATTCTTCGGAAGTTGCACCTTGATTAGGTTTATCCAAGGTCATGGGCTTGTTGTTCTCCTAGTTACATGGCCACCCGTGGATAAAGTTTTCCACCAAGGATGGCCAAAATTATTAATGTGAATAAGAGAATTGTACAATCCAGACCAAAGCCATAGATGCTAGTGCCGTTTAACAGCATGGTGCTACGTAACCCGTCAACCAAATAGGTCAACGGATTTAAATGGGAAATGAATTTTAACCAACTGGGCATCAAAGAAATCGGATAGATGGCATTGCTAGCAAAAAATAACGGCATGGTTAACAATTGTCCAATACCCGTCATCCTTTCTCGGCTTTTCACCAAACAGCCAATAATTAATGAAAAAATACAAAATGTTCCCGCCCCTACTATGACCAGGAATAGTACTTGGAGAATAGCTAGGGGATGAAGATTTAGTTTGACACCTAATAAAAATGCTAATCCGTAAATGAATATTACCTGAGATAAGCACCGCACCCCACATGCTAGGGCTTTGCCCAACACCATCGCCACGCGAGGCGTAGGACTAGCTAAAAATTTATGGACAATGCCTAAATCTCGCTCCCAGATTAGCGTCATTCCACCACTAAAAATTGCCACGAACAGAATACTCTGAGCCAAAATGCCAGCAGAAATAAAGTCTAAATAGGGTAAGTTTCCTGTAGGAATCGCACGAGTTCGGGCGAAAACTTGCCCAAAAATTAGCAGCCATAAAGCTGGTTGCACAGCCCGAACGACTAAATCAGTGGGATCGTGGCGGAGTTTACGGATTTCCAATTCAGCGATCGCCAGGGTTTTCGTAACTAGCTCTTTAATTGCAGAGATCAAATTTACTCGGACAGTGGGTGGTGCTTTAACCCAACCGTTGAGCAGTACGTCTGGTTCTTGCTGTGTCACGGTAGTTCACTCCTGATGTTAACTGGTCGCCTGTATAGTGAATAAAGACATCATCCAAAGTTGCATTTGGGTTATCTAAAGAAGCTTTTAAGTCGGTTGGTGTACCTGTAGTAACGACCTCACCTTGCTGCATAATCGCCACTCGGTTACATAAACTATCCGCTTCTTCTAAAAAGTGGGTTGTTAAAAATATAGTTGTGCCGTAATCAGCACAGAGTTGTAATACAAGCTGCCATACTTGAGTTCGAGCGATAGGATCTAACCCAACAGTCGGCTCATCAAGAAACAGAATTTGGGGCTGATGTAGAACTGATATGCCAATTTCCAGCTTGCGGATCATCCCACCAGAATAGTTTCGTACCAAGCGTTTCGCCGCATCTTGTAAACCCATGTATTCTAGAATTTCATAGATGCGGCGATCGCGTCCTTTGGCAGGTATTCCATACAGCTTGGCGAAGATTAAGAGATTTTCGTAACCCGTGAGACTACCATCAGCAGACAACGCCTGGGGTACATAGCCGATAGCTCGTCTCACAGGATTGGGTTGACGAGTTACATCATAGCCAGCTAAGGTTGCTTTCCCTGCACTGATTGGCAGTAAGGTTGTCAACATTTTAATAACTGTACTTTTCCCTGCTCCATTGGGGCCAAGCAGTCCAAATACTTCGCCCTGTTCTACAGATATGCTCAGGTTATTAACTGCGGTTAACTTACCAAAACGGCGTGTGAGTCCCTGAGTTTCCAGAATCAACGGTTTTGGTTCGCTAGCAGGTTGCGATCGATTTATTTTTCCCGTCAGTATTGTCACAAGTTTGATGCACTTCTATTAATTAGCAAATCTAACTATTAGCTTCTCAATAGATTTACTAGAAGTCAATAGACTTCTGGCATAAATTGGAATAAGAGTAAAAAGAAACTCAGTAGAGTGGCGGCGGAGTATAACTGAGTGCGATCGCAGTCTATCCATAGTCAGTAAGTTCTTTATATCTTGTTCAAAATCCTTGACCCTGTAATGCACTGAAGTTTGACGGCTTGTGGATAGATGCTGAAATGGTATGCGATTCATCCCTGCATGGGTGTAAATCAGTGTTGTACTTCAAAACCCTGTTATTTATCCAGATTTTTTGTGAATTATAACTTTATAGCCTACATAGTCATAAACAAACGTCTTGGAGCATCACATCATGGATTTCATTGATAAAGTCAAAGCTTTTGCATCTACAATCCCTACAAAATTAAGTAGTATCAAGACTGAAGAAGCTACAAAGCACTTCCTGATTATGCCTTTTATTCAGCAAATCTTGGGATATGATGCCTTTAATCCAAATGAAGTTATGCCTGAGTATGATGCAAATGTGGGAGCTAGCACCAGTTACAAGCTAGACTATGCAATATTCAAAAACAGTCAACCAGCAATCCTGATTGAGTGCAAACGTTACGGTACTGATTTTAAAAATGATCGTGAATGGAGTCAATTATTTGCATATTTTATGGCGACTGAAGCTCGCATTGGTATACTAACAGATGGGGTAAATTACAAGTTATATGCTGACTTAGAAAGACCTAATAAAATGGATAAAACTCCATTTTTGGAATTAGACCTACTTAATTTAAATGAGTCAGCAATCCGCGAACTCTATAAATTAACTAAATCCACATTTAATATTGATGAAGCTATTACAGCCGCCTCGGAGTTAAAGTATGTAGGTGGTATTAAGACTCTGCTTAAAAAGCAAGTTGAAGCACCCAATGATGAATTTGTTAAATATTTTTTCAAAGAGTTATGCCCTGGCAATAATTTTGTAGGGCAATTAAAAAATGAGTTTACTGGATATACGCAAAGGGCTATTCAAGAATTTATTCGTGAGGAAATTGAAACCCTTTTAGATGAAGCAGCAGGACGCTCAAAAACGAAATCAGAGGTTGTAAATCCCGAACCAGAAATAAAACCAGAACCGATCATCAAACAATCTGAGTTTACAGATGACGAGCGTGAAGGATATTACATACTTAAGTCGATTTTACGTCAGGTATTAGATCCAGCAAGAATAACATACAAAGATACAGCGAGCTACTGTAATATTCTGCTTGATGGGAACACTTGGAAACCGATTGTTCGTTTGCATTTCAATAACCCAAGTTGTAAGAAATTAGAAATGTTCTCAATAGATTCAAATGGGAATAGAGTACCAGACAAAGTTTCTATCGATAACCTCAATGAAATTTATCAGTACGCTGAAAAATTCAAGGCAATTGTAGCTTCTTATGAACAGCCTCAAGCTGTATAAGTAACATATCTAAAAAGCGACTATCAGAATTGAATCATTAAGTAAGTCGATGGGAATAAACAAAACTATATTACGAAACGTAAATATGCCCTAAACCACATAAATATAGAGAATCTGGCGATCGCTTATTGTATATTGTAGTTTTGAGAGCGATCGCTTTGCCAGAATTGTATTGAATTATTTGATTTATATTTTTAAATATTCTCAGATTACTAAATAGCATTGAGTTGCATATCTACTTTTAGCCTAGATTAAGCTCATATCTATCTGTAAGAAATTGCTCGTTTTCCTTTATTGAATCTAATTGTCTGTCCAATAAAAAATGGATGCCAATGATAGCATCCATTTTTTGCTTTCATCTCATTGATATCAGGATTTTGGAAAACATTAAAGACAACTACAATTCTCTCAAAAAGTAATTTATATTGAGTGAATTATATCAGTATTATCCCGTATGAATTCCAAAGCTTTACCTATGGTATTTCTAGTCATGACCTACTATTGGTCAAGCCTAAAACCTAAAACTAGGATGGGAATTTGATTCCCATCAGCAGTGGTCAGATTCCCGGTGATTCTAATATCAGGATTACCTTGCATATCACGATTACGTCGCCTTCTTGAAAATAATTGTCCTCCAGACAGATGTTGCTGTTGGTCTGAAGGTATCTCCACAAATAACTCTTGTTGTTTGGCTATAATTGACATAATTACCTCACTTACGTACATAGGTATTCAATACCTATATCATTCTTTATAAGGATATTTATTTGAAATTAAATTAACCGAAAGTAATAATTTTGAAACCTATGTATACCTTTATTTTTTCATCTAAAAGCATTAGGGCGCATCTAGCGGTTAGGGGATGGCAAAGTAGAATCTGGAAATAAGTTATCAAAAGCGTCCATTCACCCAAGCCAGTCATAAATATAACAAATGATTAAAACCGGACTCACTCCACCACATTCCAACACCTTTTAATCTTGGCGTTCATCAACCATTTACAAGCACTTTCAACTCATGCCACTTCCCAACAGCAAATTCTACTCAGTAGAAGATTAACTGGTGCAGGTATCTGTTGTAGCGTTCACGAAGTGACTCTGCAAGAGTATCGCTCATCGCAGCAAAGTATACTGACCATGAATGCAACTTGGTAACAGCAACACTGATGTCCATTTCTGGTAGAAATGCCACATAATAACGCTGATTGTAGTGAGCGGTGCGATCGCATTACAAATTATTGAATCATTGAGCGCTTGTTGATAAAATCTTTATTAGTAATCACAATGTAATTCCTGAAAATTACGAATTACGAATTTTCTAAACATCTTTGGTTATCTTCAACATTTTATTTCCACCATGCTGTAGCTCATATTCAACATTTTCAATATCTATCTTATAACCCATTGAAGTGTAATGTTTTACTATTTCATCTAAATGTTGAGAATGTTTCCACATTAAAGTTATCAGGGGAAATATTCTGATTTCTTTAGCAATACGTAGCATTTCACCTATAGAATTTAGGTGAAAGTTGTAATCGAGATGGTCAGAATATAAAAACAATAAATGTGAACACAGGGCTATGTCAAACTCTTGATCTTTAAATTCTAATTTTGGAAACTCATCGACTATATATCTGTTGCTTTTTTTGCCATTTTCATAATCAGACAGAAATTCTTTAATAACTTTGACTCGATTCTGTCGCAAATCATCTGGAGATTTATGATAGCCCCATACCCAATCTTTCGATGTAGCCTTGACTTGGTTAATGATATTATCTACCACTTCATTAAATCGTTGCAATATCTCATCACCAGAAAATTGGTATAATGGCTCAACAGAAACTACACTTTTACCCTGACGTGTCATTTCTGCATTAAAGCTTGCCGGTCCGTCACCAATTCCAAGGATTTTTTTATTTAAATCTGCGTCTGTTAAATTGAATATTTTTATATATTCATCCATTGATCTGCCAAAAGGAACTACTTTATCTAGAACCATTGCCATAGAATTTACCTCGTCAAGAAACTGACTAAACAGGATAATAGCAAAATCAAAAGACTTTATGTATTGCTAGACGGCAATCATTTAGAAGCAAGTCAAGTTCTTTTACAACTTTCAACGGATTTCTACCTATAAACACAGCAGCTAATGCAGATTCATAAGGATTTCTACCTGTTTTCTTGACAGCATTTATTGCTGCTTGATTTGATAATCCTCGGACACTAACTAGCCATGCTGCTAATATATGTCCAGTACGTCCAATTCCACCAGAGCAGTGTACAACTACCTTCTCATTTTGTTTATCTGCTTCTATTAAGAAAGGAAGTATTTTCTGTGTGAGAGTTTCTAAATCAGATAGATGGAAATCTACAATTGGTGCCCAACATACTAGCTGATTACCAAATTCCTGTTTGTAGCTATCCAGAAGATTAGAATAATAAGCTAGTTGTTGATTGGGAAGAAGGCAACAAACTCGCTTAATATTTTGGGACTTCATGAATTGTATCCAATTCTGAACTTCCTTATCAGTGTATCCAGGTCGCGCAGCACCAAATACTATTTGCTCGTTCTCCCAAGCCGGGGCAAACTTATACATCTTTAAGCAAGCACAAATAATTAATCTGATAGCACCACATCTTTACGCAATTTGAGATTTTGAATGCGAGTATCTTCTGCGGGTGGCACATCCCTTTGAGAAAAGGGAATCTGCTTAAAGTTAGCAGCTAGATATTCGGCTAATGTATCTTGCTCCGAACCATCAGCAGCAAAGGTGGCTGAACCTGTGTGTTTGCTCTTATCAGCATCTTTTGATGTCAAATCAACCCGTTCTGTTTTCCCAAAAGGATAGCCATCACCACCAGTTGCGAGGAAGTTGAGGGTAACAGTGCGGAAGATCCGATTAGGATCACCCACTAACTCGGCATTTTTAACTACTACATCAATAATTTTGCCCTTCTCATCTTTGATAGCAAGGGATTTGACGCGCTTACCTGCTGGCAAATCTGGGTCAAAGCTAAAGGTTAATCCCGCTATTTGGGGAAAACTGCCAGGGGTAGCACTGGGTGCGATCGCTGCTACGCTATGTTCAATGACCGCTAGTAGTTCTTTTGCACTTAGAGTAACTAAAGTCAAGCCATTGTTAAATCGTAACGCATTGGTGATATCAAGTTGGGAAATTTCTTTTGCTTTCTTACCTGCTACAGGATTTGCTTGAGGTGGTAGTTTGATAACATCTTGTGAGCGAGTCGAACCTGGGGGAAAGGTGTATATACCAATATTGTCACGGATACCACCGCCATTTTTGATGGAAATGACTGTCTTAGGATCGTATCGTTTAGCGATCGCTAAATTAGCTTCGGCTGTCAAATTCCCTAAATTGGTTTCTTGTGTACGGACATCACCGCGCCAGCCATTGAGGAAGACGTTAGTTTTCCCAAAAATTTTACCATCTTGGGCAATAATCACTTTTTGAAGTGCCTCTGTAATGGCGACAATTTTAGGATCGGGTTTCCCCGCGACAGTTGCTACACCTTTAGAATCAGTCGCATAAGCACCACTGATTTTGGAGTCAATACTAAACGGAATAATCACTCCATTCGCATCAAAGTTAACTACTAGACGACCAACATAACGATAGTTTCCATCAGTATTAACTACGGCTATCGGATTACCATCTGCTGCTTTTGTGAGGATTGGATAAGTTCCAGCAGATTTATCACCGACTCGTAGACGGTCTGTTTTGTCGGCTAGTAAGGTATTAGAACCACCAGCAACAACTATATCTACTCCTTTGAGCAGTTTTGCTAGCTTTTGCTCAATAGCAATTTGCTGCATGTGCGCCAACAGAATAACTTTATTAATATCTGGGTTTTTTGTCAGCAGTGCATCGACAGAAGTTTGAATTTCAGCAGCTAAGGCGGCGATGTCTGCGGCATCACGATCGTTAAATTCTTTAGGCAACACAGTTACACCACCGGGAGAGGAAATCGTCCGCAGAGTGGGAGTTGTAGCCCCAACTACACCAATCTTTTCACCATTGAGGGTAATGATGGTACTACGGGCAATTTTATTAGGAATTTTATTTGCCTCTTGTCCATCAGCAGTAACTAATTTTGCCAGGTCTTTATCAGTGCTGAAGTCTAGATTCGTGCTGAGATAAGGAAAATTTGTACCTGGGTAATCTTTTTTAGCACTGAGTAAATCGGCAACAACACCCGTACCTAAGTCAAATTCGTGATTACCAAAGGCGATCGCACCAAACCCTAGAGCATTTAAAATTAAAATATCTCCTCTTCCCTGTCCACCAAAAACTGGATCACTAGCAAATAAGAAGGGACTGGGAATATAGGCATCTCCAGATGAAAGGATTAAGGTATTAGGATAATCAGGCTTACCGTCACGGTTAGCATCCTGATTTTTGAGTGCATTCAACACTGCCGAAAAGTTTGGTGCATCCTTCAGTGCTAGAACACCTGCTTCTTGGTCGGAAGTATGTAAAAGTTGCAGTGTGAATCCAGGTTTAGGTGTTGTTCTGACTTGCGCTACACCAATACTAGTTCCCAGAGAGAATAATATACCAAATATAACTAACGAACTTAATTGGTTCGTACTTAAATTTAGGCTATTAAGCTTACCGAAAAATCTATTTTTGGAATTTAACAAAGGCATAATAACTTTTAAACGTGTTATGTTAACTTGTAACATTATTCGGAATTCAAAAATAATTATTTATTAATTATTCACTTTTCCTTGCCAAACAATTTCCTTAACCTTGATTTCTTTTGGGATCAACTTAATTTTGTAGAAGGTATCTGCAATCTCTTGTTGTTTAGTAATCACTTCATCTGTGAGCGGAAGTACATCATATTCACGCCGCTTTTCTGCTATTTCCAACACAGGAGCATCTATACCCAAAGCAGGGGAAAGAAGTTTAGCAACTTCACTAGGATTATTTTTTGCCCAGTCACTAACTTTCTTCACCCTATCCAAAACTATTTTTAAAACATCAGGCTTGGCATCAACAAAAGATTTTGCAGCTAGATAATAACCACGATTGGGAGCTAATTCCGTTGCGTCTGCTAAAATGCGTGCGCCTGTTGCTGCTTCTGCGGCGGCTAAATATGGATCCCAAATTGCCCAAGCATCAACCTTTTTTCCTTCAAAGGCAGCACGAGCATCGGCGGGTGGGAGAGTTGCTGGCTGGATGTCACTGTACTGTACCCCTGCTTTTTCGAGCGCTTTCACCAATAGGTAGTTAGCATTAGAACCTTTGGCAAAAGCAACTTTTTTACCCTTGAGTTCAGCCACATTTTTAATAGGTGAATCCTTGGGTACTACGATGGCTTCAGCTTTCGGACTCCAAGGATCATAGGCAACATAAACTAGAGGAATACCCCCAGCTTGGGCAAATATTGGTGGTGATTCTCCGGTATAGCCAAAATCAATGCTACCTGCATTCAATGCTTCTAGCATTGGAGGCCCAGCCGGAAATTCTGACCAAGTTACGGAAGATCCTGAAGTTGCAAAGGCTTTTTCTAATTCTCTTCTCGCTTTCAGTGCATAGAGGACAGTTGACGCTTTCTGGTAGCCTATACGAATTGTAGTGCCGCTAGCTACTGGGTTGGGGCTAGCTGTCTGAGTTGTTCCATTGTTACTTGCGCTTGGAGAACAAGCAGAGATAGCCAAAGTTAAGCTAAGTCCCAATGCAAATAATAGGGAAAAGGTGTGGATTCTTTGCTGTTTGAACCTTTGGAGGCAGGCAAAAGCCATACCCAAAAATCGACTTGAAGAGAACTTCGTAAACATCTTCATTTTGCTTTCAAGGGTAAATAAATATCAGATTTCAGCGACTCAAAGATAAATCTACGATAAGTCTATTAATTCATCGTATTATTATGGAATGATAAAAATATCACATAATTACAGATGAAATGCAAGTTTCTTCGCTGAAGAAAAAAATCTTACTAAAAGTCATAGCAGTGTCAAATATGAATTTAATCGGATCAGAAAGGACGCGATGACAGATAATATTCTTCAACAACAGATTGAGTACTATCGCGCTAGAGCCAATGAATATGATGAGTGGTTCTATAGAAAAGGACGCTACGATAGCAGTCCGGAAATAAACCAGCGTTGGTTTAATGAAGTAGCTGTGATCAAAAATACATTACACCAAATTGGCTTGGTGGATGATATTTTGGAGTTAGCATCTGGAACAGGTATCTGGACGCAGGAGCTTTTAAGGATCGGTAAAAAGATTACTGTGATCGATGCATCTGAAGAAATGATTGCAATTAATCGCTCGAAGTTAAATTCACTGAGTGTTGAATATCACCTAATTGATTTATTTACTTGGCAACCTGATACTGAATATGATTTGGTGTTCTTCGCCTTTTGGCTATCTCATGTGCCGCCAAAATTACTCGATTCTTTTTTGACGAAAATCTATCAATCTGTTCGCCTTGGTGGGGAAGTCTTTATCATTGACTCTTCCTTTGAGCCGACATCCACAGCTAACAATCATATCCTTGAAGACGACGGAAACATATATAAAACCCGTAAATTAAATGATGGTCAAGAATTTCAGATTGTCAAAATTTTTTATCAGCCGGATGAACTTGAGAATAAGCTAAAAAAAGCAGGCTTTCAGGCTGAGGTAAAAGTAACAGATAATTATTTTATCTACGCACAGGGAAAAAAATTTGAAACAATTCGTAATTTGGAATCTGTAATTATTTAAATTACACCTAATGTATTACTAATTTAGTACTACCTATATACTATGGGAGCATCAGACCTATTTTTTCTTGTGGATATATTAATTCAAGATGGCATCAGAAAACATCTTCCTGCTATTTTCTCTGACATACTCCTCAAACTAGGTACTGTTGCAAAATCTATGTATATATATTGGTTATAGCTATACAGATGACTTATGTGGGTCTAAAGGAGTAGAAATGAAATGTATTTTGATTAACTGCGAACAACATTATCAAGAGCTAGGTGAACAGAAAGTTGAAGACCTTTTCAAGTTGAAGATAGACTATTTTTAGATCAATCTTAGTTAACTATGATTGCTGAGTAAGCAAAATAAAATCCATTAGCTGCCTAATAGACAGTTTGCAATGCAAATTATTAAAGTATTAACCAGAGTCTATCTTAGTCCGGTAGACTTGGATGAGGCGATCGCTTTCTATGAAAACCTTTTTACAGAAAAATGTTGGTTGTGGTTTCAATATTCCGAGTCTGAGTTGGAACTGGCAAGTGTTGGTTCTATTCTTTTAATTGCTGGTTCGGCAGAAGCACTCTCTCCATTCAAGAGTACACACGCAACATTTCTTGTGGACTCACTCAATGATTTTAAAGAAGCACTTATTCAGCAGGGTGCTGTAATTCTGGCAGAACCGAACAAAGTTACCACTGGAGCGAATATGCGAGCGATGCATCCTGATGGAACCATTATTGAGTATCTTGAGTTTGGATAATAGAATAGAAGGTTTCTAGTTGATGTGATATGAAGTAAGTGATTGATACTCATTGATTCCACAAAATTCTCATGTTATGGAAAGTGCTTAGTTTACCGCCGTAGGCATCACACCAAAATATTATTGATATTTCTGTGTAAGAATTTGCTTGGTAAACTTTTGTTGATAGCATGTTAGTTTCTTCTTCAAGTTTGCCTATTTGCTTATTAACAAAAGCGCAAGCTTACCTGATATAGCGAATATAGTATGTATTGCATAGTCCACATTTGCTACAGAGTTCTTTCGTAGGGCGGTGGCTTCTAGGTTTTAAGGTTCTGGCTTCTTTGCGCCTGCTAGAATTAAGAGTGATAATGCCAACGTTATTAAACTTGCGTATCGTCGATTAGCAAGACAATATCATTCTGATGTCAACAGTTCTGCATCACAAAAGCTTTAACGCAAGTAATTAATCAAGCTTTTGATACTTTCAGGTCTAAAGATGCTGAGATTATTTAATCAACGAGCCAAGCTACTCTGTGTCTATACACCTCTCTGTGAGACTTAGTTACTTTTATAAACACCCCATGTCATCTGCCAGTAGGGTAAAAAATTTAACCCTTCAGAAGTATTGACATTTGAAATTTTTCAAGAATTCATCTTGCATATTCTGAAAAAAAGTTATAAATTATTATTCTATAGGGGAATAATCTCACCTCTTAGTGTCAAAAACTAATCCTGCTCAAGTAAATATACTGCAACCAGTTTTAACTTCACACAAACCATAAGCAGCGCTGAAGATATATTTTTGTTTGGTAAAGCAAAGCTTCTGGACATGAAACAGAACAATAAATAATTTAAAAATATATCTTGTGTGACTGTTTGAAGAATTATATTACTACTCTGGGTGAATAAAAACAACTATAATTCACCAATGCAGTAATTGATTATAGGGCAATTAACTAATAATAAGGCTGTAAGAATTTCAGCAGATTTATTTGTTGTTAGTTAATTAACTTTCTCCAAATTATGCTATTCAAAGAATCGTTTTTGTTATGCTGAGAATAGCAAAAATAAGGAATGAAGACGCATCTACCACAAATTCACAACCCGAATGGAGTTATTCTGGCGATGCACCTAAACGAATTGGAAACTACTGAAAATTTAAAAGAAGTAGAAGAAGCGTGGCTAACACTAGAAAAATCAATTCTCTATTATCAAGGCCGCCCCGTTGGTACTGTAGCCGCTTATGATGCATCTGTAGAGGCTCTCAATTATGACCAGTGCTTTGTTCGGGATTTTGTCTCTTCAGCTCTAATTTTTCTGATCAAAGGTAGAACAGATATTGTTCGCAATTTCTTAGAAGAAACCTTAAAGTTACAACCTAAAGAAAGGGCATTAGATGCCTATAAACCTGGACGGGGATTAATTCCAGCTAGCTTTAAAGTTGTATCAGAAAATGGGCAAGAATATTTAGAGGCTGATTTTGGTGAACATGCGATCGCTAGAGTTACACCTGTTGATTCTTGCCTATGGTGGATTATTTTGTTACGTGCCTATGTAGTCGCCACTGAAGATTTTTCTCTAGCTTATCAACCTGAATTCCAAAATGGCATCAGGTTAATTATGGAAATCTGCTTGGCGAATCGCTTTGATATGTACCCAACGCTGTTGGTTCCAGATGGTGCTTGTATGATTGACCGTCGTATGGGCATTTATGGGCATCCTTTAGAATTGCAAGTTCTTTTTTACACAGCATTGCGTGCATCTCGTGAACTGCTAGTTTGTCAAGGGAATTCCGATATTGTGGCAGCCATTGATAACAGGTTGCCTCTTTTATGCGCTCATATTCGCCAGCATTATTGGATAGATATTAATCGCCTGAATGAAATTTATCGCTTCAAAAGTGAAGAATATGGTAAAGGTGCTGTGAATCTGTTCAACATATATGTAGATTCTGTTCCCTATTATGAATTAGATAAGTGGTTGCCAAAAAAAGGTGGCTATCTAGCGGGTAATGTCGGGCCGTCGCAGCTAGATACTCGCTTCTTTTCACTCGGAAACTTAATGGCGATTATTTCAGACTTAGCCACCGAAGAACAGTCACAAGCAATTATGACTCTCATTGAGGATCGATGGGATGATTTGGTGGGAGATATGCCGATGAAAATTTGTTTCCCAGCTTTAGAACATGAAGAATACAGAATTGTAACTGGATGTGACCCCAAAAATATCCCCTGGTCGTATCATAATGCTGGTAGTTGGCCAGTTTTAATGTGGATGTTGGCAGCTGCGGCTGTGAAAACTAACAAAATAAGTCTTGCACAAAAGGCTATTCAAACTGCCCAAGGACGGCTCAGTACAGATCAATGGCCAGAATATTACGACGGTAAGAAAGGGCGACTGATTGGGAAACAAGCTAGGAAATATCAAACTTGGACAATTACTGGGTTCTTATTGGCGAAAGAACTGATGGCAAACCCCACTTACTTACCACTAATCAGCTTTGGTAAATTACCAGCAGAACAGGTTTCTAGAGCATGTGAGTTTGAAATCGCTAGTGTAGACCCGTATATGCAATAATTCGTAATTCGTAAAGAGTTGGGAGTTAGAATACAAAAGCCTCCTGACTCCTGATTCATGTTTCCATGACAAACCCCCGTCAACTAGCTTTTATCACTCTGCGAGATGTTCATAAGGGGGCTTATGCTGATGTTGCCCTAGATAGAGTACTGCAAAAAGTTAATTTGCCCGATCACGATCGCCGTTTGGTGACAGAATTGGTTTATGGGAGCGTCAGAAGGCAGCGCACTCTAGATACTCTCATAGATCAATTTGCCAAAAAGAAATCTCACCAACAACCCCCAGACCTCCGCACCATCTTACACTTGGGTTTCTACCAGCTGCGCTATCAAGAGCGTATTCCCGCCTCTGCTGCTGTTAATACCACCGTCCAACTCGCTAAAGAAAACGGTTTTTCTGGACTTACGGGTTTTGTTAACGGTCTATTACGCCAGTATCTTAGAAAAGCAGAGGAGCAAGGGAGCAGAGGGGCAGAGGGGCAGGGGAGCAAGGGAGTAG
>NZ_JACKZS010000170.1 GCF_014222285.1 Nostoc sp. UCD121 | reverse complement strand
TATCTTAAGTCCAGAGGATTGGTTCGCGATAGCTGGTCGCGAACCAATCCCCTTTTCCACATCCCGTGAAAAGTCAGCTAGGTTTTTTACTCATGCAGCACGCCTTGAAAACTCTTCACGATGCCATTGTAAAGAATCCTGTCTTGGATAATACTGCTCCTGGCTTGGTAAGATAATGCGATCGCCCCTAAATTCCCGCATTGGTCTAGCGTTGGGTGAATCTTCCCGCAGGTTGTCAGAGACGATGATGGTGTAATCGTCGTTGATGGTGAACCAAAAGCGGTCAAATGCCCAGTGATGATTTTTGCATAGTGACAGCCCGTTATCAATGCGGTCATCGTAGAACTGGGAGAATGGTTTGATGTGTGAGCCATCAACGATGTTCTGACCGATTGAATCAAGTATTTGCAATCCGCAAAAGGCACAGCGTTGGTTGTAAGTTGAGACAACGATTTTACGGAACGCACCATCCCGCACAATTACAGCTTGCTCATCTTCTAATTCCTCTGGTTGGTAGACCTTGCCACCAGTGCGCTGCAATTGGTCTTGTAGTTCAGCAAAGGCGTTGACTTGCAATAATGACTCTATATCCTGTGTACGCTCGTTAAACCATGAATTAATGAGTGTGTGGGTTAGTACAGTCCTGTCCTGGGGATTTTGCAGCAGTGACCAGAGTTCATCATCGAGGTAAGCATACTCTACAGTTTGCCTAATGGTACTGGGAGTTCTGATTTTCACCTTGGCAGCAATCAATGATTCAAACCCCAGTTTCATCTCAAAATACCAGAAACCGTCACTAGTGAGATGGTAAAAAGGTAAGCCTATATCAGGCTTGCGTACTGGCTCCAGGTGGCTCCACAGTTTGAGAAATGTGGCGATGAGTTCAGCAGATAGAGGAATTTGGTTTTTTCGGATTTGCCCCTGAGATATCATCTCAATGACGGACAGTAACAAAATCGGTTTATTGGGCGCATCAGGGCTAACATTTAAGCCTAGCTTCCCAACAACAGACTTTGGAGAAAATTTCTTAACGTAGTAAGCTAAATCTTTAGCCATTCGCAGTTATGAAAGAATATCGCTGTACACGTAACGCATTATACTTACACAACTGCACTGGGCGCGATGACATTAGAGAACGGCAAGGTCATTATATCTGGGCTGAAAGCGAAGAAGAAGCTTGGCAGAAAATGGCAACTAGGTTTCCTGAAGAAACCGAGGCAGGCTTTACCGTTCAAGAATGGGAAAGTTTTGATGTCACTGTGGTAGAAATCAAACGGGATGAAAACGGGAATACTATAGAGTAGCCTTTTTAACCCTTGCTATGTCATCGGGAAGCAAAATCATCAGTACAATTCTCAAGCACGATACAAAAGCTACAAGCTACAAAATTGCCTTGCTGCGTGCGATTAATGATGTTGTCCTCAGCTTCCCCGATTTGCGGAACCGAAAAGAAGACGTAGCAGTTCCTTTGCGTTTACTAGCACAGTTTTGGGTGGCTTACTACTGGCCATTTGTCAAACCCAGTGAACCTATCTTGCAAGGGCAACGAGCAACACTGAACGGTCAATTGCGAAATGATATGTCGTTTCGTCCTCAGTTAGAGAAACTACGCCGTGAATGGGAATCAATTGTTGGCGGAACCTCAAGCCCTAGCGATGGCTTTTTCCTCATCAACGAGTTGAGAGTCCCGCGAAAATATCTTGCCTACTCCAAGGCGTTACGTCAAGTCTACCAAGCTGCCCTCACTGCCATTAGTAAAGCAATTGAAATGCCTGTTAGATATGCAGGGTTTGGTGAATGGGAAGTATTTAATAAACCTAAAAAGTATGCAGAACTTAGCACTCAAGTTGTAGCAATTCCAGGTACTCAAGTAGCAGACAAATGCTTAGTAATTCAAGCCGATCTCTGGCAAACTTTTGGGGAGATGTCATTGTGGATTGAAGCACTTTGTATTCATGAATGGTGCTTGTTTACAGAGAAAGTCCAACAAGAAAATCATCTTAAAGTTCATCGAGGTTGCATTTATCAGATGCTAACAGATAGACCAGACAACCGCAGACCTTTGAGTTGGGAGCGTAACCATGTTGATGTACTGTTGATGGAAGGAACAGAGTTTGTTTGCCCCTGGACACAAAAGCACATTTCTTATGGTATCAGATACGATTTAGACCACCTTTTACCCGTATCTCTCTACCCGATTAACGAACTTTGGAACTTAGTACCTGCTGACCCTAATTTTAATTCCCACATCAAGCGCGATCGCTTACCGTCTCAGGCAAAATTACAACAAGCTCAACCCTCTTTAGAGTTAGCTTACAGAAACTACAGTAAATCTGGTTCGCTCTCGCTAGCACTTAAAGAAGATGTGGCTGTTAGGTTTTCTACTGTCTTTGGTGATACCGCTTCTTTTCCTGGTGTACTATCAACTGCTGTTGTTGACCTCATTAACATCTTTGCTGAGTCTCGCAATCTAGCTCGTTTTTGACAATATGGCAATAACATATCAAAGTTCAGTTTTCAGAAGTAGTAGAGTTAGGCTTTAGCGTCAAAGGATACCATTCGGCTTAATGTTACTCTGGTAGAGGTTCGGCAAGAGGAGTCCAAAAATGAATGAGTCACTAGATGCTGCTCAAAGTGAACTACAAGTTATGGAATTTTTTGCAGCAGCACTCCAAGATCAACTGTTGTTAGGCCGACTGATGGAAGCAATGCGTACAAAAGATAAGGCTGCAATCATAACTATGGCTGTTGAACGTGGCTATAACTTCTCTCAAGAATCATTGCACCAGGGGCTAACGAAGATATTCCATTTGATGACACCAATCATGCAAGAGCAAAACTTAGCCGTGTCTGAAGAAATTGATTAAGGAGTATGAAGTGATACCAAGGGAAAGAATTCAGCAACTCCTTGACCCCTATGATTCTTCTCAAACTGAATGTGATGGCATGACCCGCATCTGTCACACTATACTAACTAATCATAGCATTGAGCATCAACCGATGTTTGGGGTTTTGACTCAACATCATCAACACATTGAGCCGCATTTCTGGATTGATTTACCAAGTGGAGAACGCATCGATTATCGAGCTAATATGTGGCTTAAAGGAGATGGTATTCCTCACGGAATCTTTCATCCTCAAGACTTTCCAGATGTCACCTACACTGGTGAACCTATAGAGTTAGATGTGTTGTCACCAACACTATTTGAAATACTGACTCTTGAGTTTGATTGGAAAAAATTTCAGCAATATGAAACACCTGATGCTTAATTTTGCCCAGGTTCTACCGTTATGATATATTGCCCATACGCACAGCCATTTTCCCATTCCCTAGCATCAACTATATAATAAGTGTTATCAAGCTTGAAGACTGCCATTCTTTTATTTCTTCTGGTCGCTACTTGGATTGCAACATTAACAAGTTCTTTAAAATTTTCAGATGCCATCTATAATTACAATTCAATCTTGATAAACTGCTAGGATTTTTGATTAATTATCAAAAATGTAAATAACAAAACATATTTAAGATTTTGTCATCTACAGGTGATTTGCTCAACAACAATATTCTTACAAAAACGCTTGAGATAAACAAATTATAATAAAATTGAATAAAATCTATATTTTAACTATAATGATTAGCTCATTACGGCTGCTAAATTTTAAAGCATTTGAGAATCAATTAGTTGAATTCAAATCGCTTACCTTACTCTCTGGTTATAATAGCACTGGTAAATCCTCTGTATTGCAAGCACTATCGCTGCTGCATCAATCTTACCAGCAAAATTTACTACAAAACACTGGCTTATTGCTCAATGGGAACTTGGGAAATATTGGCACAGCTAAGGATGCTTTATATGAAAATGCAAAAGAAGACTATGTTGGATTTGAGCTTATTTTTAAAAATGAAACTAAAGGAATATGGCACTTTAACTACAACTCATTAGAGAGAGAAGCTGATGTTTTAGAGATTGGATTCAAATCTGTTGATGCCGATGTTTATCATTCAAGCATTTTCAGTAAAGAATTTCATCACCTTCAATCAGAACGTGCAACAACTGCATCAGGAATCTTAAATTACCAAAGGCGAGAACTTAGACAAATTGGGGCGCTTGGCGAATATGTAGCACATTTTATTTATACCTACGGTAATCAACCAATCCCTATTGCTCAACTCGCTCACCCGCAAGCAAAATCAACAAATTTGCTAGACCAAGTTGAAGCATGGATGGGAGAAATAAGTTCTGGTCTACGCATCCAAGTTGACGCACATCTAGATATGGATTTGGTTAACTTGAAATTTAGTGACCCTATTGGATACGGCATTACCTACGTTTTACCAATTATCGTGGCAATCCTAGCATCCAGTCCGGGTGCATTAATTCTGATTGAACACCCAGAAACTGGACTCCACCCCCAAGCACAAACAAAGCTGGGTAAGCTGTTAGCGCTGGCTGCTAACTGTGGCGTTCAAGTGGTGGTAGAAACTCATAGCGACCAGATTTTAAACGGCATTCGTCTTGCTGTGCATGGTGGTAACATTGAGTCAGAAGATGTGCAATTGCATTACTTTCAACGTCAAGAAAACCAAGGTCAAGCTTTTATTAAAGTTGTGTCGCCACGCATTAATAAAGACGGCAGAATTGACCGATGGCCTGATGGGTTCTTCGATGAATGGGAAAACAGTTTAACAGTTTTATTAGAACCTGCAAAAATATAACTTTATGAACGATATTACACAAACACAAACAATTTTGCTTAGACAAGAAGCTAAAGCAAATTTAGATAATTTAGTTAACAATTTACAAACAATACAATCTTTATTACAAGAAGGTCAAAACCTAAGAATAGAAAATATCATTAAAGAATCAATATATCTTATTGAAAAGATTATGCCAAATCTAGCATTTGATGATGCTTTGAAATTGACTTATTTAGTTAGATTATTAGTGAATTGTCTATTGAATTTAGAAACAATCAGTAGTGATACAGATAAAATCAATCAGACTATTCAAGAAATTACTATTTGGCATGATACTGTTATCACAATATTCCAATCCAACTAATATATTTAAGAAATAGAGATGCATATTAACGCCTAATATCAATAAAGACGTAAATGTGTGTAGCGATACCTGCGCTCATCCGCAGTTATACTATGTCATTTACTACACTTCTAACTCACGTAGCAGCGCCTCATTTATCCTTTGTGCCTCTTCCCCACTAGTTTCTACCACATCAAAGGCTTCTTTGACTGCTGCTTGCACTCTAGGCGGCAGCGCTTCAAATTTATCGTTGTTGAGTATAACAATGCGACAACCGGGGTAAGGGGCAAAATCACCGAAAGGTTCCATCCCTGATGTCATGAGCAATTTGCTAAGTTCTACAATAGAATGGCGAGGCTTCTGGTTGTCCTCAGTGCTGTTAATTTCGGATGCAAAGTAACCACACAGCCAACTGAGGCTATCAATGTCTTTTTTTAAAGCTGCAACCGTACCATCTAAGACTTGCTTGTTGAGCTTAACAGGCAGATTGTCAAAAATTTGGTCTAAGGCTTCTGGCTGTCGCTTGTAGCAACAACGCACCGCAGATTCAACAAGTTTATCGATTTTAGTGGGTTGGGGTTGCCCAAATCCTTTGCCAGACATGGTAGTTGGTATATTTGATACTAATTAGTATATTTGATACAGGGATTTTAGCAGGATTTGGGGTTGTGAGGTGGCGATGTTTACTTTAAGGGCTGCGCCTACGCTCTTTGGGCTTTCCTCTAAGAAAAAGTTGAAGTTACACCGCTATGTTCAAAGCTTCTGGCAATTTGGCATCACAACTCTCTAAATTGCCGTTTAAATGAGATATCGATAGAACAGAACAGTCACAAATCGCCAGTTGTTGACCCAACGCTGTAGAACTCAGCAGCCAACCCACAGCGCTCGGTCATCGCTTCACTACAACTGGTTAGTAATGTACTAAAAAACACATAGTAAAGATGGTATGGCGTACCCACCAACAGCCTGCGACCACTTGCAGTTTCCTCTAAGAACCTGTTAAATAATTCGTCTGCCAGTCGCTTTTGAGAATCCCGTAGTCCACAATATCTACGTATTCGTTCCATCTAAATTTGTGTTGACGGCGACAACCCTCGTAAACCATACCAATTTTTTGCATAACTTGTCCTGATGCGGGGTTATGAGAAAAGTGTCGGGCATGAATGCGGTGGAGCCCCAATACCTCAAAGCCATATCGCAATATTTCTTTTGCCGCTTCTGTACAGTAGCCTTGCCCCCAATAGGGTTTTCCTATCCAATAGCCCAACTCGGCATGGTTATGTTCAAGGTTGATTTGCAAGCTGATCGCACCACACAACACACCAATATCACGCAGCACAATCGCTAAGTTCACAGATTTTACCTCTTTGAAGGCTTTTTGATGGGTTTTAATCCACTCTTGGGCCATACCGTCTTGGTAAGGATGGGGAATAGTTAAGGTCATAGCGGCAATTTCTTTTACACCAGCCAAGCATTGTACTTCAGGTGCATCTGCAAGGGTGAAGGCTCTCATGATAAGTCTTTGTGTCTGGAGAGTTGGCTGCTGTGGTGTGTAAATGCTGGTGTTCATAGACCTAAAAAACGTATATTTCTGATTTCGCTTATTTGGGGTTGGGGCCTTTGGCACGGTGATACCCAATTGCTTAATTTCCTTGCTTGAATGAAGGATAAACACAATCAAATTACTGCTACTTTACCTAATACTGTCTCCAAACGGCTGGTGAATTGTGAGGAGCGATCGCTTGTCTGCTCAATCGCCCGTGTCATCGCCACGTAAAGTAACTGTGTTTCTTCTTTTGGGGTCTTGTACTGGTGAGGCATATAACCAATACCAGGAATCAACATTATTGTAAACTCTAGCCCTTTGCTTGAGTGCATCTGTTGGAGTGGCGAAATTAAGAGCTATGAATACAACTCCTATCAAAATGAGGAGGGCAAAACAAAATTTTACAAGGCATTCTAGAGTTAAACCTAGAAACTATTTTGAAGGGAAAAATTATGACAATCTCTTTGAATCACACTATAGTTCCTGCTCACGATAAAGAAGCATCAGCACAGTTTTTTGCCCAAATTTTTGGTTTAAAAGTCGAACCTGCTGGCCATTTTGCTGCTGTGCGAGTTAATGACACACTCACACTCGATTTTGATAACAGAGAGACATTTGAGTCTCACCATTATGCTTTTCATGTCAGCGATGAAGAATTTGATACTATCTTTGCCAGAATCAAACAAGCTGGTCTGGAATATAGTAGCGACCCTATGCACCAGGACAAAGGAGAAATCAATCATAGAAAAGGAGGGCGTGGTTTTTATTTCTACGACCAAAATGGTCATAATTTAGAACTATTGACCCGTGATTAATAAAAGAAGTTCTGTAATGGCGTAATCAATCGTACCAATTAAACTCCTTTCGTACTTACTGTACCCAAAGCTTTCTCAAGACGACTGGTAAATTCCGATGAGCGATCGCTTAATTTCCTCTCTTGATTGGGGGTGGGGGCGCGTAGCTTGCCGCCGTAGGCAGTAGGCATCGCCTAACACCTAAAATACTGCTATGGTCAATCGCTACCAAATTGCCTTATAGGAAAAGTTAGATTGAATATGAATGAGACTTTAGCAGCCACACTAGGGGAATTACAAGCACAAATATATTGGTTACATGATGCTGAGGAGTTTGCAGAATTGGCATCAGCAGTAGCTACTATATATATGAAACTTGGTTATACTCAACAGCAGGCAGAAACGGCAGGTAACTTAATTAGTCAGGCTTATCAATTAGCTGATGATGCTGCTTTAGCCCAGAAAGCAGGTAATTTTGACAAAGAAATGCAGTTTTATTATCAAGCTAAAGATAAATTAACCCAAGTAGAAACTACATTAGTTTATCAAACCAGTATCGCCATACATCAAATGAAATGGTGGATGTATTTTCGTCATAAACAAAAATTACAAATTCTGCTCCACTTATTTTTACAACATTTTCAAGCGGTAGGGTTGATTAACTTACTTACTGCTCTTAAACTTACATATTTTCTAATGGAAATAGGCAGAGTTCACAAATCGCGTGACATCGAAACCACCAAACATAATGCTATAAAATACTGGACAGAATTATTGAAAATCAAACCGCCACAATATCCTTATCTTGGTTAAAATGCTGATTTTTAGGCTTGAGCGCGATTGCTTTCCCTTTTCCTCGCTTGATTGGGAGAGCGATCGCAATCAAATTACTTTACCTAGTGCTTTCTCAAGACGGTTGGTAAACTCTGAGGAGCGATCGCAAGTCATAATCAACTGCTCAATCGCCCGTGTCATCGCCACATACAATAGTCGCGCTTCTTCTTCTGGTGTACCGTGTCCGTACTGGTCAGGCATATAACCAATGCCTGGGATGCAAGCCACGGGAAATTCTAACCCTTTAGATGAGTACATGGTTATGAGTTTGATGCTTTGTTCGGCTGGGTGATAGTTGCGGCTGTCACTGTCGGCGTTGACCCATTCGATGGGGATTTGGGCTTGTTGGAAGTGGTTGTAAATGTTTTCGCCCATAAACTTAGAGCGATAAATAATTGCTATTTCGTTCCAGGGGATATCTCGCTCGTGTAATTGTTGCACTCGCCCTGCTAGGTAATCTACCTCATGTTTAAAACAGGGTAAACGGATCAGGTCTGGTTTGGGGCCTTGCCGTCCTGCACTAGTCGGTTCTACCAATACTACTTGGTCATCATCCCCGGTGGTAGGGGTCATCACTTCTTTAGCAAATTCATAAGCCACCCCCAACACTTGAGCAGTGTTGCGGTAGTTGAGTTTAAAAATAGTTGTGCGTCCCTGTGCTTGGATGCCTACACTCTTAAAGCTAAATTTCTTAGTGCGTTCTTCACCGTAGAGGTTTTGGGCATCGTCGTAGAGGATAAGCAAAGAATTGGTTTCGGGATTGACCATCTGGGCAATTAATTTTAACCACTCTGGTTTAAAGTCGTGACCTTCATCTAACATCACAGCGCCATACGTGCCAGCCGGTATCAACTGGGCATCAACGGCGGTAATTACTCTTTGAACTAGTTCTTCTATATAATCTTCCCCTTGATACTCTCTAGAGTCGGGTCTGGGGATGTCATATTTTTTGAGTAAATCCATGCACCACCCATGAAAATGCCGCACCTTGATGCGACTGACTCTGTTTTTATCTTGGATAGTTTGCCGGAGCTTGGCAGCAAGAGAAACATTGAAGCACAGTACCAAAATTGGTTTATTACTGACTTGAGATAAGTGCTGACAACGGTAGGCTAAAATCATCGTTTTGCCGGAACCAGCTACACCATGAATTACCCGATGTCCGTCTCCTAGACTGCGGGCTAACTGTTCCTGTTGCAAGTCCATAATCCTCAGAATGTCGGGGATTTGCAGCTGCACCAAAAGAGAATCTTTTTCTAGCATCTTGTTGACTGCTAAGGCATAATCTCTGGCTTGTTGTAGTGGGTGTTTAACTTCCTTTACTCCATCCTCGGTAAGCAGTGTGACTGTGGAGGGGTTGATATTTTTAATTGTGTCTAACTTCCAGTCTTTCACCTCAAGGATGAACAAACCCCGGCTGGGATGCAGCACGATAAAATCTGGGTGCAATTGCTTTTTACCCACTGGCACATCGTACCAAAGTAAATAATCATCCTCTAATTTCTCCTCCAAGCGCTGCGCTAACCTCCTTTCACCAGGGGTCATCCGCATTGAGCAACTATTGAATGAGGGAATTAGAGTAGCCATAAATGGTAAATGTTTATATGGTTTTTAAGGGGGGGGCGATGCCAAAGGCGGCAAGCTACGCTCCTACTGTTAGTCTTCCCTTAATAATGGGTGCAATCACCTGCGACGGGCTACACCTGGGGTTTCCTCTAAGAATTAAGAGCGATCGCTCCTAGAAAATACAAGCGTTCGCATGATTGCGTCTCGTAGAGAGGAAATAGGGAAGCAACGCACCTCATCAAATGGGAACCCTGTTAATAGTTGCGTTTATCACCGTCATGAAATTCTTAAACTTCCTCAAACCCAAACCAGCCCAGCCAACAATTGATAGCTACGGACAACAAAGCTGCGGTGTTGAGCAACAGCAAATTCAATCAGTTATGGAATGGCTGGAGAGCTAGTTTACTGGAGTTAGAACACACACCCAAAGCAGAAAATTGGGCCGAAAGGAGAAATCACCATGACCCTGACAATGACACCCACTATTACCGCCTTTGAACGGTCGCCTGATGGCGGCAAGGGACTGGCGCGTGACATGCGCGTTCGCTGGGCGCTCGAAGAAGTGGGCCAACCTTACAACGTTCGTCTTGTTTCGTTCAGTGAGATGAAGCAACCCGCGCACCGTGCGCTTCATCCTTTCGGGCAAATTCCAACCTATGAAGAAGGTGATCTCGCCCTGTTCGAGTCGGGGGCGATCGTGTTCCATATCGCAAAGCGCCATACAGGGCTGTTGCCAGACGATGCAAATAGTCGAGCGCGAGCGATCGCATGGATGTTTGCCGCACTTAACACGATGGAGCCGCCAATCGTTGATCGGGAAATCGCCACGTACTTAGAGCGTGATGAGGTCTGGTACGAGCAGCGCCTGCATGTCGTCGAAGGTCGCATCCGTAACCGGCTCTTAGAACTTTCCAGTCACCTTGGAGATGCCGACTGGCTCGATGGCGCATTCAGCGCAGGCGACCTGATGATGCTGGAAGTGCTGCTCAGGTTGAAAGAATCGGGTATGCTGGACGACTATCCGAATCTCTCTACCTATGTCGCCCGTGGCGAAGCGCGGCCCGCCTTCAAGCGTGCTTTCGCCGCTCAATTAGCGGTTTTCACTGGCAAGCAACCGACTGGCTGACTAGCTAGCGCAAAAAATAGATATAACAGGAATAAGTTGATTTAGCCTCTCTAGGCAGTATTCAAGCCAGCAATTGATGACTTCTTTTACATTGGTCGCAGCTACAAGCCATTTACTCCTTCACCTTTTGAACCTCACACGACTCAAAGTCGCGTGATTCCTGTTTCAACGATCTCTGCCTGAAAAAATCCAGGACTTACAAGTTCTCCGCAGGCGTATATAGCATCCGGCGCACCGACGGCTGCTGTTAAAATTCTCAACCCCTCACTCAATATATTTAAACTTGCATTTGCGTCTCTCAAGTTGTAATTATTGCAAATAGGACAAGTCCATTCACGCAACTTTAAATCCTTAACTAGTGGATTGATAAAAACACAGCAGTTGCAAGTCTGAGATGAGGGATAAAACGTACCAACTTTTTGTACAATTCTGTCATGCCACAAAGCTTTGTATTCAAGCATAGTAACGAACTTAGACCAGCTAGCGTCTGAGATACTCAAAGCTAATTTGTGATTCTTTACCATGTTGCTAACTCGCAAATCCTCAATACAGATAATACTGTTTTCTTTGATTAAGCGAGTTGACAGTTTGTGCAAAAAGTCATCTCTCAAATTCGTAATCCGTTCGTAGGTACGAGCCAGCTTGATTTTCGCTTTGACTCTGTTGCTACTACCTTTTACACTGCGGGATAGCTTTTTGTGTGCTTTACGTAACTTCCTTTTTTGAGTTCTGTAATACTTCGGGTTCTCTACCGTCTCGCCATTGCTGGTAGTTAGATAAGACTTCAACCCTAAATCTAATCCAATATTATCTGTTACCTGGGGATATTTTTCTATCTCTGTTTCACACAGAATACTAGCAATATATTTACCTCTGGAAGTGCGAGTTATGGTAACGTTTACAAGCTTCCCAGTAATGTCTTGGGATTTGTGGAACCTTACCCAACCTAACTTCGGTAGCTTTAAACGATTTTCTATTATCTGAATGTTGCCGTTAGTCAGGTTAGTTTTGTAAGACTGCTTGCACCCGTGTTTCTTTTTGAATTTAGGAAAACCTACCCCTTTCTTGCCTTTAACCTTCTTTAAGTCAGCAAAAAAGTTTTTGTATGCTGTTTCTAAATTCTTAATTGAATTTTGTAAGGCAAACTTATCTACTTCTTTCAACCATTCAATTTCTTTCTTGAGTATAGTTAGGTGTTGACTGCAAGCATTATAATTTAAGGTTTTTCCCTCACTTGCATATAACTCTTTCTTTAGTGCCAAAAAGCGGTTGTACACATATCTCACACAGCCAATTGTCTTATTGATTAAGATTTCTTGGTTGTGTGTAGGTATGAGAATGACTTTAAACGCTTTTTGGATGGATGACAATTTATTAACTCCTCTGAAGACCCTTCCATTTTAACAGAAAATGATACTTAATATAGAGCGCATAACTCATGACTGGAAGTCACGAGTGTGGGGCTTGAAGAAATCAAATTAATATTCGGCTTTCAAACTTTAACTTAATCCTTCAAGTAGACGAGATAAATCATTAAAAATGCATATACTGCAATTATCAAGCAATGAATAAACGAAGCTCCTGGTTTTAGACCTACTAGGAGCTTTTTTCTTTATTATCCATCTCAATTAGGGGGTATATCACCAGAAGTAATAGCATTCATCCTCAAGGCTATTAATAATTGGTTCTGTTGGTAGATTAAATGTCAATGTTTAGATTGCTATTGTGTATTTGTTGGTAAAAAACGTTTATAAAATTAAAACAATGAATATTCTTGCTTGGATTGTTTTAGGTCTAATTGCTGGTGCTATTGCAAAGGCTATCTACCCCGGTCATCAAGGTGGCGGAATTCTTGGAACAATCATATTAGGAATTATCGGTGCTTTTGTTGGTGGTAGTTTGGGTGTGTTCTTCAGTACAGGAACCTTGACATTAGCCGCCCCCACTTTGAGCATTCCTGGTATTGCAGTAGCGGTTCTTGGCGCAATCGTTGCGGTATTTTTGTGGAACTTGCTAAATCGTCGCAGTGCAATCTAAGAAATTAAATTGGAATCAATTAATAGTAAAAATCAGGGAATTCATTTCACTATATTTTATCCCTGAATTTAATTAAAACAGTAGCGCTTACCTATATTTAGGTAGGCGCTATTATCATAGCGATTGCTCTTGCGGGTAGGCATCACACTTATTCAATCACCAGATAGAGTCAGAGTGGGGAAACTGATGATAGTTTGAGATGATAGAACGCTTATCTCAACCCCCCGAAGTGAATAACTCAGTATTAATTGCCTTGACCCTCACCGCGTCTATAGTCCTATCGCCAGTCAGCATTGCTGGTACTGTCATTGGTTCAACCCATAGCATCAAAATGTCTTCATTTAACCTCAGTTCCCAAAAATGGCAAAACCGCGTGTTACTAGTGTTTGCACCATCTGTTGATAACCATAGCTATCAGCAACAGATGCAGTTATTTAACCAGCACCAAAACGGTTTTACAGACCGGGATTTAGTTCTGCTTCAGGTTCTGGCAACAGATAAAAGCTATGCCAACGGACAGCCAATAGATGAGTCTTCTGCTGCCAATTTGCGAAATCGCTTCTTCGTTGATAAAGATAATTTCCGCGTTATTTTGGTAGGCAAAGATGGTGGTGTTAAGCGCAGTGACACTACACCAGTCACAGCGACAGCAATTTTTGAGCAAATTGACACTATGCCCATGCGCCAGCAAGAAATGCAAGAACAAGACAGAAAGTAGCTATAAAATACAAGCGAGTAAAAGCTGCACCAAGGGGCGATCGCCTTACCCTAAAGAATACAAGCGTTCGCATGATTGCGTCTCGTAGAGAGGAAAAATTGGGAGTGCGATCGCTATAAAGGGCTGCTCCATGCGATGGAACAGCAGTCAATGCAATAACTAGGGAGCTATCTTGGCATAAAAATCTTCATCGGCACGCCCAAAAGCAGGTCGCTGCATCAAACCATTGATATATTCAGTCAGGGGGTCATCATCTAAGAGCATTCCTAACTTCTTAGCCCACAGCAAAACTCCTCCAGTGACAATATCAGCAGTTGTTAGTCTATTTGCTACTAAATAATTCTTGCCAACCAATACTTCCCTCAGAGGTTGAGCAACTCTGTCAAACCATTGTCGAGATTCTTGTTTTGAAGTTTCCAACCTGACAAAGCCAGGCAGCAGTTTTTCTGGCAGATTTGGCAGCACATTAAACATATAATTCTCAACAGGTGGCTCTAGGGTAACTGCGGCATAAAAAAGCCATTGCTGGTAATAGGCACGTTCAGGACTATCTAGCGGTGGAGCAAACCCCATTTCTATATGTTTGTCTGCAAGATAAGTACAAATAGCAGCAGACTCAAAAATCGTTACTTCCCCGTCTACCAAAACTGGTACTTTACCGTGTGGGTGCAGTTCTTTATATTCTGATTGTTTTGTCATGGTCATATTGACTCGAACTAAGTCATAAGCAATTCCCATTTCTTCCAACAGCCACCGGGGGCGTACTGCTCTTGTTGTGGGAATGTAATATAGCTTCATCGCTCCTCCATCAGCCAATGTCTACTAATGTCTACTATTAAGAGTGCATAAAGTTCTTTCAACTCAAAAAACTTAGTGAAATTTGGAATTTAGGTCTGATATCGTTTCTATTTCTGAGTCTTTGGAGTTTCAGTTGGCGGATGTTTAATCTCTCCTTCGCTGTAACCTAAGTCATACATACTCGCCGCTTGAGCATCTTGTTCTGGTGGCACTTTGGGTTTTCCAGCCCAGGCATCAGATTTTCCCAAGTTAAACCAATCTTCATCATTCATCCCAGAGATGAATGTGTTCCCCTTTGTATTTTTGATGTAGGCATCCCTACTTCTGTTGAACTCGTTAGAGTATTCCATAACTATCCCATAGCGCTACCAAGAACGCTGTAATTACCCTATTGTCATAATCACAATTGCCCTGGTGATACATTACGTCTTCCGCAAGTATGAAAGCTGAGGTGGTAAACTTTTCTCTTGTTTAATGGCGAAGTAAAACACAAATCAACTCAGAAATGACAATCTCTGTGCGAACTACCGCATAAATGCAGGTGAAAGCGCTTTACGCAATCGTATATTTGATAAACAAACGCTGTCACCGATAAAATTCTTAGAGGAAAAGCCAGCTTCAAGAGCGTAGGCGTAGCCCGCCGCAGGCATCGCTTGTGACAAAGCAGTACACTGGTACTATGAAAATGCTTA
Organism: Nostoc sp. UCD121; assembly: GCF_014222285.1. Lineage (GTDB taxonomy): Bacteria > Cyanobacteriota > Cyanobacteriia > Cyanobacteriales > Nostocaceae > Nostoc. Next base: position 1,552 of record NZ_JACKZS010000170.1, on the reverse strand, counting down.
AATCACATTCTTGCAGACAATTTTAATCATAATTTCGCTTTTTAGAAGTAATTTTATTTATGATTAAGTCCCTAAAAGGGTATCAAGAGAAATGATACAAAACATTTCCCTCTTCATTTACTTCAAAAGAAGCATTAAGTTCTTTGGCTTTCTCATCTAAATATTGTTTAGCTAACTGGGTTGATATTTCCGCATTTTTCGCCAGTTGCAATACCGTTATTCTGCCAGTATTTTGCTCAATTAATTCTAAGAATACTAACTGAAGACGCTTTTGTTCTGATTCCAGAAGTAATGCTTTTTCCTTTCGATTCTGCTGTACTAAAGACCAACTCAACCAGCCTCCTAGAATGGTTGACGGAATAGTAAGAATACTTAGAGCAGCAATATCATTTTCTTTTTCTTGAGCGGGAGTTTTGGGATTGAGAATTTCTAGAATCATCACAGCAGAAAATGGAATACCAAATAATAGAAAACATATTGCTAAAATTTTTTTAACTAGTTTCATACAACCTTTTTCAGTTCCTCACAAATAATGTAAAAATAATCCCTCTATTATACAATGTATAATCAATTACTTGTTATGCTGGTATTTCGCTGATGTTTCCTCTCTTATCGACACTACCTGACCACTTGTAAATGCTGATGAGTGGCGATCGCACTCGTGGGAGGAATTAAACTGTGTGGGGTAGTTATTAAGATACTTTCGGTTGCTGCCACAGGGTCAGCTTCAAAACAGAGCAGTAGCAAGCCTCATCATTGATTTGGTGTTCGTGTTCAGCTATCCAATCATAAATTTGTGCAGCCACTGCTAATGCCACCTGTCCTGAACGGTAAAGCTTCGGGCTAGGGCAGAAAGCTTTACCATTGATGTGTACGGCGGCAATCTGCCAATAGTCGCTGCCTTCACCCTCCGGCATCACTTCTAAAAACCCGCTACTTTTTGGCTCGATTATTCCTATGTTCATCTGCAAGCCCGAACTCTAAAAACAGAGTACAACATCGAATTGCAGCAATTCAAGCTAGGAAATCAATAGGGTAAAGGGGCGATCGCCGTTGGGGGATTAAACTGATGTTATACCAAAAATTCCAGACTACGTAGGCTTCTTGAACCGTAGGCATCGTTACCTGTGCTGGATAAACTGGTGATATGCCAAAACTTTCAGAGTGCGATCGCTGTTTACTTTACTCACATGATCCTCACCTCGTCTGTGTCGTTCACCCAGCAGGGCCACAGGGGGATAGCTGCTTGGACTTTCGACTTGACCCCAACGCCGAAGCAGAGGAGCTATGGCAACCGGAGGGGGCAAGCTACTACAACGGTGAATTAATTTTGCAACCACAACAGCGATTGACGCAACAGCAACAGCTAGAACTGATTGACTGGCATCCCATGTTTACAGGTAGATGCCCTCGCAATACTGCTCGGTTAAGGAGAAATAGAGGTAAAACAAAGAAAATAGTGTTCGCGAATGTTGTACGCGAATAAAAAGATGGGACTTACTTTTTCTCTTTGAGGCTATCGTACAAGTCCACCCAATTTTGACGAAGAGAG
>NZ_JACKZS010000016.1 GCF_014222285.1 Nostoc sp. UCD121 | reverse complement strand
GATAAATATCAAGTTTTTTTATAAAACTACAATGAAATACCAACTACTAGATCGGATTTTCAATAAACCTTCATTACCAGATAAATTTGAACATTTGGAACTGGATGATAATTTTTGCATCATAAATACATCAGAGCAAGTGCAACGGTTTGCAGATAGTCCTGAAGAGGTGATACAGGGAAAAGATATCCGGCTAAGTTTTCCTGAGTTTATCGGACTTGAAAAGATTTTGCAAGCTATTTTGCGAGGAGAGCAGCAACTATTTGATTTAGAAGCAATTGGACGACGTTCAAAGAAGAAATATATATACATGAATATATATTTCATCGGCAATCAAAATGAGAATAAATTTAAAAATAAATTAATTGTTTTCATTGAAGATGTTACAAATAAATTTATTTTAAAGCAAAGTTTAGCACAGCAAACTTATGAAGAAAAACTGCGAAAGGATGCTTTGACAGCATACAATACTTATATGGAAAAAATTATTAATTCAATGCCAGATGCTTTGTTAATAACTAGTAGTAAAGGCAATATTAAAAAAGTAAATAATGCTGCTCAAGAATTATTTGGTTTTAGTGAAGAAGAATTAATTAATCGTCCACTATCTCTGATAATGGATGACGACCATTTTTTAATAGAATCAATTTTTAAAAATTATTATTTTCGGCAAAATTTTCAGAATTTAGAGGTAGTTTGTCGAACAAAAACTAGAGAAAAGCGGTTGATTGCTTTTTCTTGTTCAGTAATTCCGAAAAAAATACAGGGATTAGAAGATATTGTCTACATTGGTCGGGATATTACGGCTCGACAATACCGAGAACAGCGTACAAGTACCCAGTATGCTATCACTCACATATTATCAGAATCCCAGAGTATAAAGCAGGCAATTCCGCAAATTTTGCAGTCGATTTGTCAAAATCTTGGATGGCATTTAGGTGAACTTTGGGCACCAAGTCAATATATTGGCACTTCGGTACAGGGACACAGCATCAATGCAATACTAAGGTGTGTGGAAATTTGGTCAAGTCGAGTAATTTCTGTACGAGAGTTTAAGGCAATCACCTGGCAAACTACCTATACTCCCGGTATTGGCTTACCTGGTCGAATTTGGATTAGACGTTTGCCCTTGTGGATTCAAGATATCACAGAAGATGGAGACACAAAGCGATCGCAACCTGCGGCTGAAGCTGGATTGCATGCAGCCTTTGGTTTCCCTATCTTAGACGATAGTGAAATCTTAGGAGTGATGGTTTTCTTTAGCCGTGACGTACAACCAAAAGATAAAGACCTATTGAAAATGATGGGTTCTATTGGTAGCCAAATCGCCCAGTTTATCAAACGCAAACAAGCAGAAGATGCTCTGATAGAAAGCGAAGAACGCTATCGTGATTTATTTGAAAATGCTAATGACTTGATTCAATCTGTCAATGTCTATGGTCGTTTTTTGTATGTCAATCTTGCATGGCAAGAAACTTTAGGATATAGCGAAGCTGAAATTGCGAATATGAGCATTTTCGATATTATACATCCAGAGTTTAAACAAGAATGTTGGCAAAGATTTTATCGCGTACTGTCAGGAGAAAAGTTTGATCAAGTAAAAGCGGCATTCGTTACTAAAGATGGTCAAACAATTTTTTTAGAAGGTAATATTAACTGTAAATTTTCTGAAGGTCATCCAGTTGCCGTTCGTGGCATATTTCGCAATGTCACCCAGCGAATAGCAGCAGAAGAAGCGCTACGTTATCAGCAGGAAGAAACCGAACGTTTATTGCTGAATATTTTGCCAACCGCAATCTCCAAGGAACTGAAAGAAGAATCAGCTAACATTGCTGAAGAATTTACTGATGTCACAGTTTTATTTGCAGATATTGTCGGCTTTACCGAAATTGCTGCTTCTATGAGTGCAATTCAAGTGGTAAACTTACTTAACTCGATTTTCTCAACTTTTGATCGCCTCACCGAACAATATGGTTTAGAGAGAATCAAGAACATTAGCGATGCTTATATGGTAGTTGGTGGCTTACCTACACGCCGTCCAGATCATGCTCAAGCGATCGCTCTTATGGCACTACATATCCAAACTGCGATCGCTCTATTTAATACTGAAAATAACCAAAACTTCAATATCCGTATTGGCATTCATAGTGGTTCCGTAGTGGCGGGAGTAATTGACCTCAGCAAATTTACTTGCGATCTCTGGGGAGACACGGTAAACATCGCTAGCTGTATGGAATCTCAAGGTATTGTTGGTAAAATCCAGGTTACAGAAGATACTTATAAGTCCTTGTGTAATGAATTTTTATTTCAAAAGCGGGGCGAAATCGAAGTTAAAGCGAAAGGGAAAATGACAACTTATTTTTTGATTGGGCAAAAGGGATGAGGGGCATGGGGCATAGTGAAGAGACAAGGAATAGACTTATTCAATAATTTTCCCTAATCCTTTCCTGCTCCCTGCTCCCTGCTCCCCTGCTTCTTCCCTACTCCCTAATGAGCATTCGGAATCAGCCGCCCACAGGGATAAGTCGCTGTCTGTTGTGAGGCACTTTCAGCCACTGCTGCGGGAACCTGATCCGATGGTTGGGTTTTGGCTGCTAGATAGTCTTTTTGCAGTTTATCCAAAATGGCTTCTCGCTTATCGTAAATACGCTTTAGGGGACGAGGCTGGCACTTATTCAAGACGTATGCTGTTACCAGTGGTAGAGCGATCGTACTATCGGTATAACAAACAATTGTGTTAGGTAACTCTTCCGGGTCAATCTTACCCCAGCTAACGGCTTCTGATGGGGTTGCTCCAGACAAACCGCCTGTATCTGGACGTGCATCGGTAAACTGCACAAAGTAATCGTGTCCTCGTTCTTCTAGCCCTAATACCTCATGAAGTTGCGGCTGAGTTTGTAGTAGAAAGTTCTTAGGACTACCGCCACCGATAATTACAGCTGCACTTTTACCGCCTGACTCACGGGCATTATATGCGATCGCAGCTGTTTCATTTACGTCAATTGATGGATCTAACACTAACTGCGAACCTTCCAATGCCAAAGCCGCCACGTTCATCCCAATAGAGCTATCTCCTGGAGAAGACGTATATATAGGCACGCCATACTCATAAGCTGTAGCCAGCAAGCAGGAATGCTGCACACCCAGTTGCTTTTCTACTTCCCGAACATACTTACCTAGTAAATGGTGAAACTCAGCAGTTCCCATCCGCTTCTGAAACGCTTCGCCTTGTAAAATCTTGCGGATGAAGGCATCAGTTTCTAGTAGCACATCGTAACCAAAGATAATGTCATAAATGCGAATAGTCCCTTCCTGACGCAGTTTCACATCATCCAAAAATGGATTACCAGCAAAGAGTTCAAAACCCAAACCGTAGTGCATATCATGGTAAAGATTTGCACCAGTGCTAATCATCCAATCAATAAAGCCATTACGGATTAAGGGTGCAAGCGCTGAAACCCCAAATCCTGCTGGTGTCATCGCACCGGAAAGGCTAACTCCGACAGTAACACCTTCGGTTAGGACATCACGACTCAGAAGTTGGCAGATTTCCCGCAACCGCGCTGAGTTGTAAGCAGTGAAGTATTGATCGATCAAATCCACTACATTGATATCATTTGATATAGGTGTAGGTGCAATTTTTTGACCCAGCTGTTTAGACATTTTGGCACTCCCGAACAGTAAACACGCCGAATCTAATGTTATCTAGCTTTCAACCAAAGTGGCAGAAATTTAACTGGCCCATTTCATCAAAAAACAGTCTGATGGCTGAGAATAGGTACTTCCAGTGAAAAAATATCCCAATCTTCAGGTAGCACTGTGCTACCCAACAAATGTACAAATAATTTTAGATAATTTATTTTTTGGAAGTCCCTTAAATCGTGTCACCTATCTCAACGCCTACAATTGAGACAATCTCACCTTTTGAGTTTTGGAAAATATTAAATTTAATGGAAGATTTAATAAATCGAGAGAGGTGTACGCTACCTAGATGTGAATGCGTCAACAGAGGACTGAATCAATGGGATATGTAATTGCTACTGCAAATATGAAAGGTGGCGTTGGTAAAACCACCCTCACCGTCAACTTAGCTACCTGTTTAGCTAAAAATCATGGCAAGCGGGTGCTTGTCCTTGATTTAGATAGCCAAATTAGCGCCACACTCAGTTTAATGTCGCCTTTAGATTTTGCCAAGCGTCGTAAACAAAGCAAGACATTTAGGTATCTGATCGACGAAGTTATCAATCCAGACCCACAAGCAAAACTCACAATTCAAGATATCATTCAATCCCAGGTTTGTAATCTTCCCGGACTGGATTTATTACCAGGAGATATCGATTTATATGATGAATTTGTTGTATCAGAAATGCTACATCAACAAGCAACTGCATTAGGAGAACAGGACTTTGAAACTATTTGGAATCGCTTTGAAAGAGTCCTAATTAATAACATTTTAAAACCAGTCCGTCAAGAATATGATTTTATCCTTCTCGATTGTGCCCCTGGATATAATTTATTGACTCGTAGCGCTTTAGCTGCCAGCGATTTCTACATACTTCCGGCAAAACCAGAACCTTTATCTGTAGTCGGTATTCAACTACTAGAAAGACGCATTGCCCAATTGAAAGATAGTCATGGGCATGAAACCAAAATAGATATAAAAATGCTGGGAATTGTATTCAGTATGTCTACTGCTAACCTTCTCACGGGCAGATACTATAAACAAGTGATGCACCGCGTTGTAGAAGATTTCGGAGTAGAGAAAATTTGTAAAGTACAAATACCAGTTGATGTCAATGTTGCTAAGGCTGTTGATAGTTTTATGCCAGCTGTTTTAAATGCTCCCCAATCAGCTGGTTCAAAAGCGTTTTTTCAGTTAACTCAGGAGTTGTTGCAAAAGCTATAAAGACCTGATGAGTAAGCTAATGAGGGTAATATAGCAGTCCTAAATCATTCATTAAAAATTAGATCCCCGACTTCATAAAAGTTACCGGGGATCTGGACAGCACGAATTTTCATAAATTAGATAGTATTGCTATAAGTAAGTTATCTTTTCTATAAGTTCAGCACTTATACGGAAGCTATATGCAGCGAGATTCGGCTATTGAGTGAAAAGGTCAGTAAATCTTACTAAGAAACAATGCTTACTCAAAATTCTATACCGACAGAGAAAAATCAGAACTTGGTAATACGTTTACCACGGACTCTGAGTTATCTCGAAACCTGGGGCTTTGGCTTAACGGGTCATGTGGGATGGATTGGTACTGCCCCTATTATTCATGCGGCGTTAGGGCCTAAAGCGATTTTAGTTTGGTTTGTTGGCACGATTATTTCCTTTTTACTAAACTTGCAGGTGCAAAGTCTAGGTAGACATTGGCCAGATGTCGCTGGAGGGACACCGAATTATACCACAAGGCTATTAAAAAATTTTCCTGGCTTAGGTCGTTACGTAGCATTAGGATACTTTTTTAGCTGGGCAGCAGCACCGGCACTGTATGCGATTATTCTCACAGACTTAATTAAAGTCAATTTTGGAACATTAGGTATTTCTTGTCCAGAAACTTTATTAAAAGTTTTATTTACAGCGATTCCTTTTATTTTAGCGTTCAGTGGCACTCGTGCTTTAGCGCTCTTGCATTTATTTTTTGTATTCCCAGCAATTTTATTACTGCTTTTGTTTTCTATTGAAGGCGTTTTATGGTTAATCTTCTCAAATGCTAGTTTTAAATTTATCCCAACTAGCACACATAGTCTGAGTTTTGAAGAATGGGCTAAATGGTTTTTTCTGGCTAGCTATTCAATTTATGCTTGTGAAACCAGTTCTTCTTTTGTAGCTGATAGCCATCATCCATATAAAACTTTAAGCTTCTTAACCGTAGCTGCTTGGCTAATTACTCCAGTCTTTTTAGGTGGTTCTTGGGTATTAATGTGTTCGGGTCAAAATCCTACAATAGGTGACGATGCGTTCTTAAATTTGGTAGCAGCGTCTAAGCCTTTTTGGGGTGAATCTGCCTCTTTTCTAGCAACACTTTTGATTACTGTATCTTGCCTTCTAAGTTCTGCTACGGCAGTTTCCAATTCTCCTCGGATATTATATCAACTTGCCTTGGACAGACAGATTTCTCCCATATTTGCATTAGTTTCCCGTCAAGGTGTCCTTGGGCCTGCTATCTTCCTGACCTTTCTAATCAGTTTGCTGTGTCTAAATTTGGGAAATGTATCTCAACTTGTCACAGTGGCAGGCACGTGTTATCTAATGTCCATTATGGGATTACATCTGGGATTATGGCTGTGTCGAGGAAAACCCCAGGTGTTATGGCCTTGGTGGTCACTTGGTTTTTTCTTTCTAGAAGCGGTAGTTCTAATAGTAGGAGGTTTAGCTTGGAATTGGAGAGATTTTTCAGTGGGATTATTATTACCCATTGTTTTGATGATTGGAGATGTTGGGCTACGTCGTTTAAGATTTGCACCACTACAGTTGGAATGGTGGACACAGCGTCACTACACTCGGTCTAGTACAAACAATTCAGACTTTCTGATACTACAGGTGATTGTCCTAGTATCATTAATTTGTATTACTGCTACAAGCAGTTGGGTTATCCGCGATTTATTAGGTAAAGTTTCTGATAATCCTCAAAATTCTTTACTAGCTATTCTGTTAGTAACGCTTTCTTTGATTGGAGTAGCGATCGCTTGCTGGACAACTCTACCACAAATAGTTGCTATTGATGAAGCACGCAAACAAGCAAAAAGCCTATTTATCACTACTCTCGATACCGTTCCAGATACTGTTTTAGTCTTAGATGAAAACGGTAAAATTTGTCAGACCAATGCTGCGGCTGAAGAATTATTTCAAACCAATGTTCAGGAGTTGCTTGGGCAAAACTTGAATCAAATCTTAGTATGCTATCACGGCAAACCAAAGCAATGGTCTATCAGGACTGAGCAAACTTTAAAAATAAATCAAGGCCTAAGAATTGTTGAATCGACTATTTCTCAGCCATTTAACTCTCAGCTACGGGAGTATGTTGTTATTATCCGTGACATCACTAAGCGGAAGTTAGTAGAGGAAGAATTAATCCAATATCGTTATCAACTTGAGCAACTAGTTCTAGAACGTACTGTTGAACTTATTAGAGTAAATCAACAACTAGAACAAGACATTATCAAGCGTCAACAAGCACAAGAGCAATTACTTCACAATAGTCTTCATGACGGGCTAACCGGCTTACCTAATCAACGATTATTTATGGAGCGAGTCCAGCAAGCAATAGAACGTACCAAACAGCAAAATAATTATTTATTTGCCGTACTTTTCTTAGACCTAGACCGCTTCAAAGTTGTTAATGACAGCCTGGGACATCTATTAGGAAATCAACTTTTGATTGCAATTTCCCATCGGCTAAAGTCAGTTTTGCGAACTGGAGACATAGTTGCTCGTTTTGGTGGAGACGAGTTCACCATCTTAATTGAGGAAATTGAGGATATTAACATCGCCATACAGGTAGCCGAGCGAATTAAAAAGGTGCTAGCTTTGCCATTTCAATTAAATGAGCATCTGGTATTTACTAATGCTAGTATTGGCATCGCTTTAAGTAAACCAGATTATGAACAATCAGCGCATATTCTCCGCGATGCCGATGTTGCAATGTACCGCGCCAAATCACTTGGTAAAGCACGCTATGAGGTTTTTGACCAAAAGATGTACGAGGGTGCATCTTTGCTATTAGAGTTAGAAACTGCTCTGCGAAATGCACTGCTCAAACAAGAAGAATTTCGCCTTGATTACCAGCCAATTATTTCACTCATAACTGGCAAAATTATTGGATTTGAGGCCCTGATACGTTGGTATCATCCAGAACGAGGTCTTATTTCACCTCAAGATTTTATTCCTCTGGCTGAGGAAACTGGAATGATTGTTGGTATTGGACAATGGGTGCTTTCTGAAGCCTGTCAGCAAATGCACAGATGGCATCAAAAATTTCCTACTTCACAACCTCTGACAATTAGCGTAAATTTTTCTGGGAAACAAATAACGCAACCCGATGTGTTTAAACAAGTTAAACACATTTTGCAAGAAACTGGACTAGAGCCATGCAGTTTGAAGTTGGAGATTACTGAAACCCTGTTGATGGATAATTTTGAATTAGCTACCACCGTGCTTTCTCAGTTAACAGAGCTAAATGTCGAGATGCACATGGATGATTTTGGAACTGGTTATTCATCATTGAGTTATCTACATCGCCTACCTATCAAAACTCTGAAAATTGACCGCTCTTTCGTCACTAATATAGGTAGTCGAGGAGAAAATTTAGAAATTGTCAGAGCGATTGTGACATTAGCCCACAATCTCAATATGTCTGTTACAGCAGAAGGCATAGAAACTGTAGAACAATTAGCACAATTGAAGGCGTTACAATGTGATTATGGACAAGGTTATTTTTTCTTACCACCGATGGAAAGCGCAGAAGTAGAAATGCTACTTGCTGCTAACTTGTGTTACAAAAACTTTTTAAAGAGATAAGTTGTTTGGTATCTAATGCTGTTTGGAGAACACCTTGTAAAATTGAAAAAACAATTATACTTGAGGATCTACATTAGTGTTGTAGTACTGGCTGTAGCTGGAAATTTTCTGCATTATTAACTAACCCTTCTTCTAACAATAGTTCATTAATAAAAACATCGATTTTCTCCCGACCAATATTTTGCATGACTATCATGTGTGCCAAATTTTCAAAAACTGCTAATTGCCACTTTTTAATTAACCTTTGAGAAGGTTTTTGAAAAACTACTGTGTTTGAAAATCTGTTTAACATACATGGATATTCTCTGATTTGAAGTTGTTGGAAAAGATATTGAGCATTATGAATACAGGTCTTAGCCTCTTTAGCTAATCCATCATAACCTCTTGTTTGTACTGCATACCAGAGAATTAGGGGGGTGTGACCATTTCTAGATCCCAGGATAGTTGTATCTTTTGAACCAATATATTCAATTTCTGTTTCAACTTTTTCTACCCATTTTTTCTTAGTTAAAACTACACCACAAGGTAAGGGAGAACCAATGAATTTAGCAGAAATAGCTACACTATCTATGGGTTTTTGAAAATTCACTTGCGGAGCGCCATCTAGAAACGGTAATATTAATCCTGAAAGTGCAGCATCACAATGAATGTAGTAATCTTTAATCTGATTGCGCTCTAAAATTTCTAGAACTTTGTCTAAGTTATCAATTGCACCTTTGACAGTAGTCCCAATATTTAAATTTATGATGGCTGGATAACGACGATTTTCGCTAAGTAGTTGTTCAAAATGGTCATAATTCATTTCTCCATTAATTTGCGAATTCACAACATTATGTGGAATGCGAAATAATTTCGCAGCTTTGGGAATTGAGTAATGAGAGTCTTGTGATGAGTAAAGAATCCCATTAGGATAGATTTCTCTTGCTAAGAAAATTCCATATAAATTACCTTCAGTTCCACCAGCTGTAACATAACCCCAAAACTGATTTTCTGGAATTTTATAGAGGTGAGCAAAAAAAGCTAATACTTCTTGCTCAAATTTACGGGAATGGAGACCAAAATCTGGCTCAATATATGGGTCTCCAGCATTATTTAGCAGATGATTGAAAAATTTGCCGATCGCACTGTAATCACAACTTAAATTATACGGATAGCCTGCATGAAATTGCGATCGCTGTTCTATTTGCAGCAAAAAATCTGCCAACTCTTTAGCAACTTTACTTGACATATCTTTGTATTTCTTGAATTTTGATTAAGTTAATGGATGTTTTAATCGGGAATTTACGTATTAATCCATACCTTTATGTTTTCTTCACAAAACTGTGATATGGCTCTATACATGAAAAGGATACGGTGAAAGTACTTAGTCGGCTTCAGTAAAAACACCTGATTTTTTGCTTGTAAGTATATAACCCTTAGAAATTACTTGCTTTACAAAAAAACCATGATATGTATTACGTAAAATATCTTTTTCAGGCGGTGACTACAACCTGATTTTGCGTGAATTATACGGATTAGTTAGCAATACTTTTCGGTTAAGGGGGAAAGGTAAAGGGTTTAAATTCACGTTTAACCCTTGTCCAGCAACCTTTTCCCAGACCAAAAGAAAGTTGTTTATTCTGCTTATCCGAAAAGTATTGGATTAGGTCGTGTCTATCTGATTACCTGGATGAAAAGACCTCTCGCTGGTCTTAGTAGACAAAATTTTCCCTCTCCGAGTTGGAGAGGGAAAGGCTTGAACTTTATTCCAAGGCAGAGGGAGGTTCGTTGAACTCAGGTCTATTTAACTAGAACTCTCCGGCTAAGGCTGCAACACACCGTTCACAAATTAAGGGGTGTTCTGCTGATTCTCCCACATGAGTAGAGTAGTTCCAACAGCGATCGCACTTTTGCCCCTCTGCTTTCACTACACCAATTCCCCAGTCTTCCGTCTGCGCTGTATATTCCAATCCTTGCAACCCTTGAGCAGAATCTAATAATTCCACTTGGGAAGTCAGCAATAAATAGCGCAGTTCGTCAATCCCGTTACCCTTCACCGGGTTAAAGGCTTTGATAGCATCACCTAACTGTTTGTGAGGTATATAAATCAAAGCTTTTGCTTCTAGGGAAGAACCAATGAGTTTTTCGATTCTGGCTTGTTCTAAAACCTTATTAACATCGGTGCGGAGTTGTCGCAGCGCTGACCAAAATTCCGCTAACTCTGGATTACGCCATTTTTCCTCAATCTTTACCCAACCAGCTTCAAACACTGATTTATAAGGTGTTTTGTAGGGGAGATATTGCCAGATATCTTCGGCAGTGTGAGATAACACTGGTGCGATCGCTCGTGCTAAATTATCTAAAGCTATTTTCAGCACCGTTTGACAACTGCGACGGCGGAAAGAATCTTTTGCACTGATGTACAGCCTATCTTTGGCAACATCTAAATAAAAGTTGGATAAATCCACCACGCAGAAATTCTGCACAGTTTGGAAAAAACGGAAGAATTGGAAACTCTCAAAGGCTTCGGTTACTTCCTCAAATACCTCGCCGATGCGGTGTAGCATATAACGGTCAAGTTCTGGCAATTCCTCGAAGGGAACTGTATCTTTTTCCGGGTCAAAATCATCCAAGCTACCCAACAAAAACCGCGCTGTATTGCGAATTTTGCCTCTGACATCGTTCAACTGCTTGATGATGTTTTTGCCAATGCGGACATCGCTGGAGTAATCTACCGATGATACCCACAACCTTAAGACATCTGCACCGTAAGCCGGTTCTGCTTTTTGATTTTTCCCGCCTTCAATAAATATATTTGGGTCAACCACATTTCCTTCTGACTTACTCATTTTACGCCCTTGTTCATCTAAAACAAAGCCGTGAGTTAAGACAGTTTTGTAAGGTGCAATGTCATTCACTGCTACACTAGTGAGCAAGCTTGACTGAAACCAACCGCGATGTTGGTCTGAACCTTCCAAGTACAAATCAGCCGGGTAGTGCAACTCTGGACGCTGCTTGATTACAGCTGCCCAAGATGAGCCAGAATCAAACCACACATCCATCGTGTCTGTACCTCTGCGGTAAGACTTACCATTTTGGCGATAAGATTCTGGTAATAATTCCTCAACTGATAATTCCCACCAAGCATCAGAACCCTTTGTTTTGATAATTCCTTGAACATGGTTGATAGTTTCCTCATTCAGCAGTACTTCTCCTGTTTCTTCATCGTAGAAAACGGGAATGGGTACACCCCAAACACGCTGACGAGAGATACACCAATCGGAACGTTCCGCTACCATTGGCGTGATGCGATTTTCACCTTGGGCTGGAATCCATTTTACCGTGGCGATCGCCTTTAATGCTTCTTCTCTAAATCCTTCTACGGAAGCAAACCATTGTTCAGTGGCGCGGAAAATCGTTGGTTTCTTCGTCCGCCAATCATAAGGATACTTGTGGGGATATGCTTCTTCTTTCAACAAAGAACCAGCCGCAGCCAGTGCATCAATCACCGCTTGATTCCCATCACCCAGCACATTTAATCCAGCAAATTGTCCCGCTTCTTCGGTAAAATTGCCATTGTCATCTACTGGTGCAAGGATGGGTAAACCGTAGCGCTGACCAACAATATAATCTTCTTGACCATGACCGGGTGCAGTATGTACTAATCCAGTACCCGATTCAGTAGTAATGTAATCACCGCCGACAACAATCGGACTTTCACGGTCATATAGAGGATGACGGTAAGTAGTATGTTCTAAGTCATTCCCCTTGAAGGTGGCTTTTACAGTTAACTCAACTCCCAACGTTGAAGATAAACGTTCGACTAAATCAGCTGCAACGATGAGATATTTAAAATTACTCTGCGCCTCTGAAGGTGAAACTTCCACCACTGCATAATTCAAATCTGCATTCACCGCCACCGCCAAATTCCCCGGAAGTGTCCAAGGTGTAGTTGTCCAAATAGCCACACCCAAATCTGACTGATATTCCGCCAATAGTGGTTTTACAGCTTCTGCCAAACTTGTGATTGCAAAAGCTGCATAGATACTGCGCGAAACGTGACCTTCAGGATATTCCAACTCAGCTTCAGCCAAAGCAGTTTTAGAACTCGGACTCCAGTGAACCGGCTTTAAACCGCGATAGATGTATCCCTTTAAGAACATCTGACCAAATACGCCAATTTGCGCTGCTTCATATTCCGGCTGCAAAGTTAGATAAGAGTGTTCAAAATCACCCCACATCCCGAAGCGCTTACAGCTTTTGCTTTGGTCAGCCACCGCTTCTAGTGCAAATTGTTTAGCTTTTTGCCGCAGTTGTAAAGGCGTTAAGGTTTGCCGTTCTGCTGGCTTCATATTCTGCAAAACTTTCAACTCAATTGGCAAACCGTGACAGTCCCAACCAGGTACGTAGCGAATCTTACGCCCTCGTAGCAGTTGATAGCGATTAATAATATCTTTAAGAATTTTACCTAAGGCATGACCACTATGGAAAGAGCCGTTAGCGTAGGGAGGCCCATCGTGTAGTATAAATAATTCGCCGGGGTTATTTTTGGAGAGGCGATCGTAAATTTTATTTTCTTCCCAAAATTTTTGGATTTCAGGCTCACGCTTGATTGCGTTTGCCCGCATATCAAAGTTAGTCTTGGGTAGGTTGACAGTATCTTTGTAACTTCCTGATTCGGTCACAGTCTCATGCCTAGAATTAGGTGTGCAGGTTTTATTAATTATAGGAGATGCCAGGAAAACCAAAATTCGCTTTTTGAGAGCGAGTTTAATAGACCTCTCCCTACCTTGAATTTTCGTTAAGAGACTTGGGTGAAAATAAAGTACTAGTAAACCGAGTTTCGACTGCGCTCAACTCTCGAGCGCTGAGGGTTGAGCGCACTTGTACTGAGCGAAGTCGAAGTAGTCGAAACCCGTCTGGTTGGGTTTCGTTACATCGACCCAACTTACATTTAATGCACAAATTTAAGCTTGACACGGCACTAAATTTATGATGTCAAGCGGATTATTGCAGCAAAGGAGTTGTGCTTTTACCGTTAGTTGACGCATTCGCAATTGTAGCTTGAGCCGATTGAGTGGGAAGAACCGCTACAACTGGAGCAACTTTTGAACTATATTTTTTATTTCTTTTTCCATTAGAGCCGCCAGCTTTGGAATACTCTATACTATTTCTGCCATAGATAGTTGCAACTCCACTTAGCATTCGTTCAGACATTTCGGAGAGGGTTTTATCCATCTGGGTTACTGTCTTACGCGATTCTTCAAGATTGGACACAAGCGTGTTATGAGCTTCTAATGTCGCACGGGTAATATTAACGAGGTGGTTGTAGGCTTCAATGGTTAATCCATGTCCTAAATCCAGATTTTCATCAATGGATTTAAGCAAGGCAAGACGAAGTTGGGCTTTGTCAACAGCAGCAGAACCACGAGTTCTTAAAGACATGAGATATCCTTTTTTTTAAGAATTCCTTTTTCAACATAGTGGAGTATCCTTTTGCCTGAGATGGGTAGTTTTGTGGATTTATTTTGTTAAACTTTTAACGAAATAATTACGAGTTTCTCTGTATTTTTACCCATTTTCATATCGATTTGTTGTTTGAGAATAAGTGCAATCAGCAAATGCGAACGCTATATCAACAAATGCGAACGCTATATCAACAAATGCGAACGCTATATCAACAAATGCGAACGCTATATCAGCAAATGCGAACGCTATATCAACAAATGCGAACGCTATATCAACAAATGCGAACGCTATATCAACAAATGCGAACGCTATATCAACAAATGCGAACGCTATATCAACAAATGCGAACGCTATATCAGCAAATGCGATCGCCAAAATAACATTATAAAGAGGAAACTAGAACATCTAATTCCCTCCCCTTTATAAGCTACGGTGTACACACAAGTCGAATTACCCCCCTTAATCCCCCCTTGTAAAAGGTGGAAAAAGAAATCTATCTAGTTCCCTCCCCTTTATAAGGCTACGGTGTACACACAAGTCTTCTAGAGCTGCCCCAGAGCCTTTTGATCCCCCCAACCCCCCTTAAAAAGGGGGGCAAAAGTTTCTTAAAGTCCCCCTTTTTAAGGGGGATTTAGGGGGATCTCCAACGATTTTGGGTTTGTACAGAGATGTGTGTACACCGTAGCCTTTATAAGGGGAGGTTAGGGTGGGGTAAAACCTTTATAAGTATAAGGGGAGAGTTAGGGTAGGGTAATTCGAGGACTGGTAGTGATTCGATAACTTATGTGTACACCGTAGAGTAAAACCAGGGAAAGGTTTTTAGGCGATTAGGAGACTAATCAGGAATTTTGCGGAGATTGAGCGAGAGTTAATCAACATAAAGTAGTATACTTTTTTGGGTTCGCCTAAAACTATCAAAAAGTTTCGTTTAAAAACCAAGAATTTTGGGGTTGCTCTAATGCTAAGTCCTGTAATAACAGTCAGTATCTTTCAAAAACAACCCGATCCTGAAGCATTCTCAGCAGGTGAAGTCATCTTTGAAGAAGGGCAATCTGGTGATAGTATGTACGGCATTCTGGAAGGAGAGGTAGAGATAGTAGTTAATGGCAAGGTTGTAGAAACTATTGAGCAGGGCGAAGTTTTTGGTGCTGGAATACTTGTAGGAATAAAAAATAGAAATTACACAGCTATTGCCAAGGTGGATACTAAACTAGGTTTTCTTGATGAAGAAGGGTTTCTCTTTGCCGTTCAGGAAACACCTATGTTTGCCATACAGGTGATGAAAAGTTACTCAGAGCGTCTTAGTCGCTTACAGCGTTTGGTCTAAAGGAAGCAGGGGTCAGGAGGCAGGATTATGTGGCTTGGATTGTAGGACTCTGCATGAAGGGTCTTGTAAGGAAGAGATGCAGTATTCCAACTGAGCCTTCTGTCCCTGCTATAGCTGCCTTTGGTGCTGAAAGGTGGAGAATTTACCGGAGGTAGTAATGGTGCGTAAACGGTTGATTATTGAGATGGGGATGGGAATAGATCAGCATGGACAAGAACCTACAGTAGCAGCATCTAGGGCGGTACGGAATGCGATCGCTCACAATGCTTTACCTGGTGTTTGGGAAGTTGCAGGTTTAAGTCACCCCAATGAAATGATTATAGAAGTTCAGGTAGCAGTGCCATACCCCGAACAAGTTAGAGAAGAAGAGGTACTAGCTGTCCTGCCATTTGGTCGGAAAAGTCTTACCGTAGAATCTGGGGGAATGATAGTTCAAGGGCGGGCCATTCCCGAACTCAATGATAAAAATGATGAAATGTTGATTGCGATCGCATCTGTTACAGTTCTGATCGAAAATGAGCAGTTGAGCTAAAAAATATTGACGATATAAACCTCGTCTAGCTTGAGAACCGTAGTTTTGTAGATTGGGTGCAGCGAGCGATCGCGTAACCCAACATAAATAAGGCGGTAATGTTGGGTTGCGTTTCACTCCACCCAACCTACATAAATATATCTTTTAAAAAACTCTAGGTTTCAACAGAGATGAGGTTTATAGAAAATTTATTGATATTTGGAAAGTTTCAGTCTAATAATCTAGTCAGCCCCAACTACCCCTCGATCTCATACTGATTAAAGCCTTATTTTGTAAATCAGCGTTGTTTACGTAGTTTCACCAAATACATTTTTCCCAACTTTGAAATCTAACTAACACCCAGAAGTCCACCGGACTACTACAATAAAATAGTCACGCACCCGATCTCTGGAGTTCTAGCAGTGGGCTTATTTGATGATTTGAGTCGGTTTTTAGAAAACCGTTTAGAAGAATTCTTGCGTAACAATCCACATTTGGAGTTAGAGGCGCTGCTAGAACAGCTGCGTGAGCAAGAAGAAGACACATTAAAGCTGATCGCAGATTTACAATTGCAAGAGAAGCGATCGCAAGAAGAAATTCTCTCCACCGCTCAAGAAATTCAGCGTTGGCATATCCGTGTTCAAAAAGCCAAAAACGCTAATAGAGAAGATTTAGCGACTGCGGCGGGTGAGCGAGAAGCAGCCCTGTTGCGCGAAGGAAATCAGAAGTGGGGACACATGCAAGGGCTGAAAGAACGCATTAATCAATCTCAAGAACTTCTACGAAAAATTCAACAACGCCGACAGGAGGTGCAAGCTAAAGCAGCCGAAGCACAAACAGCCCGTGATAAAGCGCAAACTCAGCAGCGTTTTGAAACCAGTGGCTGGTCAAATAAAACTAGCAATTATTCTAGTGGGTTTGATGACTTAGAAGAAAAGTTCCGTAGCTGGGAAACCCAAGATGAGTTAGAACAAATGAAGCGGAATCTAGGGAAATAATCGCATCTTGATAAAAAGGACACACTGAAATTTATAAGATTTGGTGATGTCGGCTCTTAGAGGTTGTTTGAAAAGTCTAATTTATTACTCACCGGGCGACTGGAAGTCGCGGCTACACAAACAAAACCCACCTGCGTGGGTTAAAAGCCTTGATTTTTTCTTAGGGCAACTCTTAGAGACGCACTCGCATTCGTTTGTGTAGTAGCGTTTGCCCTTGGCGTGCCGGAGGCATCATTCTATTTGACTAAAACTTTTCAAACATCCTCTTAGTTTTGTAGGTTGGGTGCAGCGATCGCATAACCCAACATAAAATTTGGTGGTAATGTTGGGTTACGTTTCACTCCACCCAACCTACATCAATATATCTTTTAAAAACTCTAGGTTTCAACATAGCTGAGGTTTATTTATTTAATATTAAAAATATTACATATTCATATTTAGGGACTTGCGTGAAAATAAAGTACCAGTAAACCGAGTTTCAACTGGTTAGGATACTATTAACCCGCAGATCACTTACTACAATCATCAAACAATTAAAATCTGGAAATTGTATTTAATTTACTAATCAGGATTTATTTTTCTGATAAACTTTACTAAAGTCAAGCTTTACACCTCTTTGCATTACTACCAAAACATCGTAATAATACCTAATTTTTCTTGATTAATTATCAGCAAGGAGAAGATAAAAAAATCTTGTATTCTTCAACGAGAGCGTGTAATTTAACACATTTTTATCTTCGCTATTTTGTGTTGTTGCCACAGTATTTTCTAAATCTTTTCCATGAGAACTGAGGCAGAGAGAATATATGTTTTTAGACATTTTAGCTAGCCTGCAACGGTTGTTTGTGGGTTACATTCCTGCCGCCGTTTTAGGTAGTTTTATCGGATACCTAATAGGTATGAATAGCATGGTTTATCAGTTATTTAGGCTGATATTCCAGATACCACATAGCATCCCTCCTATAGCTTTACTACCTATTGCATTAATAGTATTTCAAGAGAGCGAATCGGCTGCTACTACAGTAGTTTTTCTAGGAACTCTCTGGACGATGATTATTAATACGGCAATTGGTATGCAACATTTTCGTAGGCAAAATAATAACTTTCGAGTAGCTATATTCCATATATTTCATGCCTTGAAAGTTAGTATTTGGGTAGCTTGGTTTATAGTTATTTCTATAGAAATGTTAACAGGCCCAAAAGGACTTGGCTTTACTCTCTGGGAAGCTTATAAAGCTGGCAATGCTGATTATATAATTCAGGTGATCCTCTACATTGGTATCATTGGCTTTTTGCTGGATCAGTTGCTAGATTTCGCAGCTTATATTCTTTCGCAAATGGTTTCAGATGGTAAAAAATCTTCCTAAATTTTATCTAGTACAACACGGCGAAAATAAACCACCCATTCCAAATCAATGAAATGCTTACGCTGGATTCATTTTTAATTTTTAATTTTTAATTCCGCCTTGCGGTACTAGGCTTGCGGATTGCACCCTGCCAGCTAATAGTTTGCTTGGCAGAACGTATTCCCAAGGAACGAGTTGCTACGACTTCAATATCAACGTTGACACCAGGACGTAAAGCTGAGTCAGGAATTTTGAGCTTGCCTAAAGCTAGAGTAAAACGGTTGTAGTCACGAGTCACAAGTTCGTTGGGAATATCCCCTTCATATTCAGTTTTGTAACCAGAAAAGCCGTACAAGTTATCCTGGGCGCGGAATTTAATACGAAACTGAGTATTAATAGCATCAGATTTCGCTGCCAAATCAACTATTTTTAAGTTGAGGTTTTGTCCTGCTTCGGCAAACTCTGCTACAGCTAACCGGGTGACATCTTTTTTGGGAATGGCATGGTTAACGGTAAATGTTGTTAAATTAGCTTCATTTTTGATGCTACCATCAACCCATAAGTCCTCAGCAAAAGTAACTTCTACTTGTTTGTTGTCAGTTAAATTAAGTGTTACAGCTTGATTGCCAAAGCTAGTAATAGGTTGTTTTTCTTGCCAAACTATTTGAAAAGTTTCTTCTAGACGCTGTTCAAACTCAAGGTAATCATCTGCGATCGCAGAACCAGACGCAAGTAGAGAAGCTGCACCTTTGCGAATATTCCATTTGTTCTTCGAAAGGTTTACTGGTTTGTTTGTCAGTTCCGAAATTGCTAGCTGCACCGTTGGATTATCGCCTGCCAAAGCTTCCTTGCTATTTACAATACTTAAAGTTCCTAAGCGCCCTTGGCTACCATCGCTACCATCACTCCCATCTCGCCCATCGCTACCGTTGCTACATCGATAAACCTTTTCAGTACACTTATAATCAGGGCTACCGGGAGTTCCTTTACAGGTTTTAACTTCCCAACTCCGCTTGTGACAGCGACAACCCTCCGTACCGTTGCCACCTCTACCGCCACGTCCACCTTGCCCACCAGTTGCCCGAACGGAAATGTTTCGTAAATCTGCTAAATTGCTGTAATACACTGTGAGGGAACCACCATTTCCCCCATCTCCTCCCTTACCGCCGTTACCGCCATTGCCACCATTTGGTGCATTTATATCATGGCTGACGTGATTGCGTTGATAACCACAGTCAGGGCGATCGCTATGTTCCCCGTCTTCCCCATCTTCCCCATCTTTACCGGACAAATCAAAATTAACGGGTGAACCATTAACAAAAATGTTTTGGTTTTCACCGCTTCTACCCGATCGCCCATCGGTTCCTGCACGTCCATCTCTGCCATTATTTCTGGCTACTCTATAATATTCGTCAGAGGCAACAGCTGGACATAAAACTGAACCAGAGGCAGGCAAAAAGCTCGTAAATAAGCAGAATGTCAGCAGTAGTGGCAGCTTACTCCTAAAATCGTTGTGCATTTAGTTACGCCTAAAACTTTAGTTGAATTATCTACTACTGACGCTGACTTTCTGCGATTTGCTCCTTTCTGTTTAGTGATATGCCTTTCAGTTGACTGTTGGATCGTCATTAACCTTAACAATCAGCTTGCCAAAATTCTCACCTCGAAGTAAACCGATGAATGCACGAGGAGCGTTTTCTAAACCAATAACTACATCTTCTTTATACTTAAGCTGACCAGACTGTAACCATCCAGAAACATCACGCAAAAAATCATTAAACCGATGTTGATAATCGGAAACTAAGAAACCTTTGATTAAAGCTCGTTTGATTAGTAGTGGCATTAAATTAGGCCCTGATGGAGTAGATGTAGCGTTATACTCCGAAATCAAACCTACTAGTGGAATTCTTGCCCCAAGGTTGATCTGCTGCAATACAGTTTCTAAAATCACACCTGCTGTATTGTCATAGTAAACATCAATTCCATTAGGTGCAGCTTCTTTGAGTGCTGAATCAAGTTTTTGGGTTTTGCGGTTAATGCCAACATCAAAACCTAATTCTTTAACTATATAGTCCCGTTTATCATCACTCCCGACAATTCCGACTACTCTAGCACCTTTAATTTTGGCAATTTGGCCTGCTACTGCACCGACAGCACCAGAGGCGGCTGAAACCACAACAGTTTCACCTTCTTTCGGTTGGCCGATATCAAGCAAAGCAGCATAAGCTGTCAGACCAGGCATACCCAGTACACCTAAGCTATAAGATAAAGGTGCTTGAGTGGGATCAAGTTTACGTAGTGTCTCACCCTTAGATACAGCATAAGTTTGCCAACCGTTATTGCTCAGAACAAAATCCCCTACTTGAAATTGAGGATGATTTGATTTAATTACTTGGCTAACTGTACCACCCACGATCGCAGAATTCAATTCTACTGATGCAGCATAAGACTCGCTTGCACTAATACGACCACGCATATAAGGGTCGAGAGATAGATAAATGGTGCGGCTAAGAATTTCGGCCTCACCTGGTTCGGGAGTTGGTGTTTCTACTAAAGCAAAATCACTCTCTTTTGGTTCGCCAACTGGACGACTTTTGAGGATGATTTGTTTGTTCATTAAATCAGACATCAGTTATTTTCCTCTAAATCAATCTGACCAGGAGGAATTTGATTCCGGTTCCTCCCTTTTTAAGAGGATGTTTGAAAAGTATTCTTGTAGCAAAACGTTTTAGATTTCCGTAAATCCCCTTTCAAAAGGGGGACTTGGATTCTGGTTCTCCCTCAAAATGGACGTTAGGGGAGATCAATTAAGTGCCTAAAATCACAGCCAAACACTTTTAAAACAACCTCTTATACTAATTCTGTATTAAAATGCGCCAAACGATGAAATATAAGTAAGAGAAACGAAGCGCATACTCTAGTGGCGTGGCAAGGCTAAAATGTTACAAAAAATTGTAGGTTGGGTGAAGCGGAGTGCAACCCAACATATATCAGAATGTTGGGTTACGCAAAGCCTCCACCCAACCTACGTCTAATGCACTTGTGTGTACACCGTAGCCTAAAAGGAGAGAGATTTAGAGAGAAGTTTTCCAGATGCCGTGAGAAGTTAGGAAAGAGTAGGTCAAAAAATCCGGCGCAGCCTCATAAAGAAAGTTTGAATATACTTAAAACCTCTGACCTATGCCTAAATGCACTTTGCTTTCTCCCTGGTCATTAATGCCATAATCAGCCCGAATTAAGCCTAGTGGTGAATTTAAGCGGACTCCGGCCCCATAACCAAAACCATAACCGGGTTTGTCTCGCACACCCGCCGGATCTCCTAATACAGTATCACCTGAGCCTAAGTCTGACGCAAAGTCAGCAAATAATACACCCCCTACGATTGGTAAGACGGGAAAACGATATTCTGCGGAAGCTAAGACATAACTGCGCCCACTTCCCACATCTCCAGAATCGTAACCGCGCACTGAATTGGAACCACCCAAGTTAAAGCTTTCGTAGGGTGGTAAATTCCCAAGCACAGTACCAGCTTGGACATTTACAGCAAAGACTTGTGGCTGTTTGGTGTTAAATAACTGGACTGGTAGATATTGGCTGTAATTGGCTTTGAGGCGATTTAGGGAAATATTACCTTGACCGATGGGCAGAGATTGTTCTGTACTCAAACTCAAAATGGAACCTTGAGTTGGGTTGAGGGGATTATCTCGTTGGTCTTTGGTGGCGGTGAAGGATACGGTAGTTAGGTCATCAACGCCAGTTCCACTTGCAGATAGGGGATTGCCTTGAGCGTCAGTTGGGGTAATATTACCTTGGCGATCGCGAATACTAGTTCGGGTATAGTTTAATCCTAATGAGGTATTCCAGTTGTCAATTGGTCGCTGTAAGCTGACACTCCCACCAATTTGACCTTCCCGCACTTTGTCGCCGTTAGCTAGCTTAATCTTGTCATCAAAGGTTTCCGAAAGTTCCCGATTACGAAAACCATTCATAGTGTAGCCCAAGCGATCGGGGTTTGTTGCCCGATAAGGACTGACAAATTTGCTATTAAATTGCAAGTCTCGGCTACTTACGCCAACATTCACACCTAATGTATCGTTAATACCACCGACATTCTGATCTTGATAGCTGATTGTGCCTGTTAATCCCTGATCTGCATTGTAACTACCACCCAAGTTAACACCACGCGCCCCAGTTTCTTTAAGTTGGTAGACTAAATCAAGTTTTGTCGCATCTCCTTCTAAGGCAACATTCACTGTTTCAAATAAACCAGTGCGATATAGCTGTTGGATGTCTTGCTTGACGACATTTTCTTGGAAGATTTGGCCAGGTTTCAGCTTGAGTTGCTGTTGTAGGAAATCTGGTTTGGTGCGTCCTCCGACGGGATTACCCTTGCTATCAACGGTTTTGCCCTCGTCGTTGACAAAGCGAAATTTGATATCACTCACTAAGCCTTCAGCAACATTTACAGTGAGAATACCTTGAGAACTGGGTTTAATTGATAGCACTCGTGCTAAGTTATAACCATTGTCGGCGTACCATTTGTTAATTTGTACTACTGCTTGCTGGAGTCCAGTAGGACTGATGGTGGTTCCAATCTGAGATTGCAACTTTTGTTGGGCCACTTGGTAGGTGAGGACTTTAGCACCAGATAATTGCAGCGACCGTACAATTACTGGTTGCACTTGATAAACTACATTCAATCCAGCCTGTGTGCTAAAGCTATTCACACTGACATTGCTAAATAAACCTGTATCCAAAATTGCAGCTACATCTTTTTGTAGCTGGCTTTGACTGGTTTCTCCACCTACCTGGGTTTTAATGACTTTACGAATAATCTCCTGCAATTCTTGATTGGCTCCCACTACCTGTACGTCTGTAGCTGTCACTACCAAATTGCTCTCAGTAGCAGGGGTTTTGGGAGCAGGGGAGGCAGGGAGAATGGCTTGGGAAATTAATTCTTTTGTTGACTTTAAGACTACTGGGGAATTTTTGCTTGCACCTGTTTGTGCG
This sequence comes from Nostoc sp. UCD121, assembly GCF_014222285.1. Lineage (GTDB taxonomy): Bacteria > Cyanobacteriota > Cyanobacteriia > Cyanobacteriales > Nostocaceae > Nostoc. The sequence goes on along the minus strand of NZ_JACKZS010000016.1, from coordinate 46,079 downwards.
GCAACGGGATTTTCAGAAAATTGTTGTGCAACTATAGTTTCTGGGGAAGCAATTGTCTCTATCCGTGTGGGAGTCTCTTCAATTATCGGCACTACCAAGTTACCAGCTTTTGCCGTTGGAGTAACGGTTTTAGCAGATGTAGCCGTTGCTTGCTGAGTCACATTGGCAGCAGCTAAAGTAGCTAAAGTAAAAATTGCAGTAGCAGAAACTCGCATAATATTTAACCTAATTAACAGGGAGTTATATCAATTTTGGATTTTAGATTTTAGATTAAAAGACTTGATTAAAAAGCTTTTCCAATAATTTTAAACAACACATCCTTTGAGAATTTGGCGTTAGTTGTAGGAAAGCAAAGAAATAGCGATAATACTAACTTCCAGCTTCTTCGCCGATTTCCCCTATTTACACCTCTTACCCAAACGACAGTTAATTTTGATATTTTGTTTCTTATGAGTAATTCATCCCGCTTATCTGTAGCCTCTAACTCCCAAGCTGCAACTTCTCCTTTACGGTTACTTGTATTAAGTAATGGTCATGGGGAAGATGTAATTGCAGTTCGGATTTTGCAAGAACTCCAACGACAATCAAACCCACCAGAGATATTTGCTTTACCTCTGGTGGGTGAAGGACGTGCTTACCAACAGTTGGATATCCCTCTTATCGGTTCAGTCCGCACTATGCCTTCTGGCGGCTTTATTTATATGGATGGCCGCCAGTTAGCGCGGGATGTACGCGGTGGTTTATTGCAACTTACCCTTAGCCAGATTAAAGCTGTCCGCCGATGGGTGAGTTCTCAAAAAAAATTAGGTAATAAAAGAGCGATTTTAGCTGTGGGAGATATTGTCCCCCTGTTGTTTGCAACTTTTAGTGGTGCTAATTATGCTTTTGTGGGTACGGCGAAATCTGAATATTATGTGCGCGATGAAGCTGGATTGTTACCACGGAAATCCAAAGACGCGCGTTGGGAAAATTTTTCTGGTTCAGTCTACCATCCTTGGGAACGTTGGTTAATGAGTCGTCGCCGTTGTAAGGCAGTGTTTCCTAGAGATGTGCTGACGACGGAAACATTAAAACAATGGCCAATTCCCGCTTTTAATTTGGGTAATCCCATGATGGATGGTCTACAACCGACCTTTTCACGCCAACAATTTTATAGTCGGGATAGTCACCAGCAAGAAACGGCTAGACCTTTAATGGTGACTCTTCTTCCTGGTTCCCGTCCGCCAGAAGCATACACCAACTGGGAAAAAATTATGATTGCCGTATCTGCGCTGATGGCAAGTTTTCAGGAGCGAGATTCGGTGTTTTACACTTCTGGCACGGTGATATTTTTAGGTGCGATCGCTCCTGGTTTAGACTCTAATATTTTATCCCAAAGCGTGCAATCCCAAGGCTGGCGGGCAGAATCGGTATGTCCTATCCAACTTCCCGATCCAAATATATTGACGTTTAAACAAAGAAATGCTTATCTTTTACTGACTCAACAATCCTATAATGACTGCTTGCATTTGGGAGATTTTGCGATCGCAATGGCAGGTACAGCCACAGAACAGTTTATCGGTTTAGGGAAACCTGCGATCGCTATTCCCGGCAATGGCCCCCAATATAACCCTGCCTTTGCTGAAGCTCAAAGCCGTCATTTAGGCTCATCTTTGATTTTAGTCGCGCAACCAGCAGAAGTGGCCGAGATCGTCCAGTCTCTATTCAAAGATCCTGATATTTTGCAAATTATTGCCGAAAATGGACTGCGGCGTATGGGTAAACCAGGGGCCGCACTACGCATTGCAGAATGTTTACAGGAACGATTGAGTTGATAGGAATTGGGAATTGGGCATTGGGCATTGTTTATTAATTCATTTCCCTGATCTCCCTCGTTTCCAGTTCCTTATGCTACCAACCCAGAACGTAAGGCTCTGACGGCAGCTTGGGTACGATCATCAGCACATAATTTATTTAGAATATTACGAACATGAGTCTTTACAGTACCAACTGTAATATAGAGTTTCTCGGCAATTTGCCCATTGCTACACCCAGCTACAATCAATTCTAAGATTTCCAATTCCCGTTGAGTCAGGGGATATGTTTCTAAAACTTGCTCGTATTCTGACGCTAGCGCCTCAATTTTTACAGTCTTCGGCTTATCAGAACTTTGGCTTTCTCCAGGAATGCCTTGGCGCATTTTCCGCAATACCACATTGGCAATTGCCGGATCAATCCAAGAGTTACCGCCGTGAGTTGCTTGAATCGCCTCAGTTAATTTACTAATGCTTGTTTCTTTCATGTAATAAGAATCAGCACCTGCTGCAAAAGCTGCAAGTACAGCGTCTTCAGTGTGATCCATTGTTAGGATCAGAATTTTCGTTGCCGTTTGACCAGTTTCAGCTTGATGGCGTTTGAATTTACGGGTGAGTTCAATGCCATCCATGTCAGGTAAACCGATGTCTACAACAGCTACATCTGGCTTTGCCGTTTCCAAAAGTTTTAGTCCTTGAGTCGCATTTGCTGCTTCGCCTATTACTTTCAAGGCGCTGTGAGACTGTAATGCCGCTCTTAGCCCCATTCGTGTTAAGTCATGATCTTCAATTAAAATAATGCTAATTTCATTCATCGCTACACTCGCTCTTATGTTGTTTGCATCTTTCAAAATATTACCTTTCGTTAGCGCTTTCTGCTATTTCCCCAAACCAAACATAGATGATATTTTAACCAGCCTGCATCCATCGCTAGAAATAATAAATTTACTATTTTTTGATATTTAGATAGAGGACATATCTAGCTGGAGATATATAGATACTTGCACAAAAAGTATGAAATATTGAGACGAATGCCAAATTGCTCTCCCTTGCTCAGAATTCAGCTTTTAGTTGCCATCTTCCATTAGTTATTTCCTATTATCTTGTACAAAGCTTTGAACAAAGCTGACAAAAATGGACGAAGTTCTGAATTTTAACGGGATCTGGAAAACCTCACTTCCATTCCTTTTTCCTTATAGGAGAGAGGTTTTAAATTCTCCCCCAACCCTACAAGGTTTTGGGGCTAAGGGTTTAGGTTTTGCCTCTTGTTTTCCCTATCACGTGAAAAATCAGGCTCGATGCTGGGCAATTTCAAAAGTAATTCAACCAAAACTGCATAGGGTAATAACTCGTGCATCCAGATGCTGGGGGGCTTACGGCTCAAAAGTTAAACCCTTAAGCAGTCAAAGTAGGCGAGTAATCGTTTTAATGCCAAAAGGCTTAGAAGGGCTTGGTATTCTTCCTAAAGTTTACCAGGAGGTTTTGGTAATTTTCCAAACTGTGAAAGTTTGTGATCGTTAAGAAAATTGTTTAAATTCCAGGAGGTAAGATTACTTGTGATTCACAAATAGGTATAGGAAGTACTTTCTTATTTACCTGGTCTAACCAAATCTAATCGTTAAAACTGCTCAAGCTTATGGTACACGACAATAGTATGCAACTCTCACCAATGGCTGACGACGGTCGCTTGCTCACTCATTTACAATTGGTTTAAGCTTAGTAAAGTATTCTATTTTACTTTATATCAGTTCTGTGTGTTGTGCCTAGACCAATAGGTTTCAATTTGTTAATTGCTAGTTTTTCGAAAATCATTGTTAGTTTGCTAGGAGTTTAATTTCAATAGTCTGGTAAACTAACCAGATTTAAGGATACAACAGACTAAATTTAACCCAATAATTAGCTTAGAAAGCAACTCCTGTAATTGTAATGGCAACCTCAAATCAAGATCAACACCGAGTGAAAGCTGACAACTTAAATCTAGCCGGATATATCCTCAAGCCTTTGACCTTGCTTGCCTAATGCCAAGATGATGGCAACGCAAAACAAATATTGGATATTGTGCTAAACCTCTTAGTCAATCAAGTTACAGATTTTAGATGTCCGAAAATATTATATTTTTTTTTAATTAGATCATCTCAAAAGAGAAATGTTATACATCAACCTATGTTTAGCGGCAAAAATAAAAAACGATGGAAGAGACGCTGAAAATTTTGGTTGTAGACGATGATGAAGTAGACAGGGTGGTAGTCCGTCAGGGTCTGACGATAGCAGGTATTCAGATGGAACTGTCTGAAGCCGACGATGGCAATGATGCCTTTTCTGCCTTAAGCAGTACTGCTTATGATTGTGTTTTCCTCGACTATGATTTACCAAACCAGGATGCACTAACCTTGATTCAACGGCTACGTTTTTCGGAAATTAAAGTTCCTATAGTAGTCTTGACTGGCCAAGGAGATGAACAAATGTCTGTTCAATTAATTAAGGCTGGTGCTACAGACTATCTCTCTAAGTCGAGGATATCGCCAGAAAACTTGGCACAGGTTTTGCGGAGTGCAATTCGGATTTATCGGGCTGAAATGCAGGCAGCTTTGGCAAAAGAGCAGCTTAGAGAAAGCCATGAAAAACTCATTCGTAAGAACCAAGAATTGGAGAGACAACAAGAACAGATTCAAATGCAAAACTTTAAGCTGTTGGAGGCATCACGGTTAAAATCACATTTTTTGGCCACTATGTCCCACGAACTCAGAACGCCGATGAATGCGATTATTGGTTTTTCGCAAATACTTCTGCGTCCTAAGTTCGGTCAACTAAGTAACCAGCAAGCAGATATGATCGAGCGCATCTTAAATAATGGGAAGCATTTACTGATGCTACTCAATGAAGTTCTTGACTTTTCTAAGCTGGAGATAGGACGATTAGACTTAAAGGCAGAAAAATTTGATGTATCAAAGGTCATAAATCTGGCTGTAGGTGAAATGCATTCCCTCGCTGATGCTAAAAAGCTGTCATTGTTAGTGCAAAACGATTTGCAAAATCCTTTCATATTTAACGATCCTATTCGGATCAGACAAATTTTAACTAACCTACTCTCGAATGCGATTAAGTTCACAGAGTCTGGTGAGATTTGGGTTGAGGTTAAAGAACTACCTACAAATCAAGTGGTAATTATTGTTCGGGATACAGGTATTGGTATAGCACCCAGAGATTTTAAACGTATCTTTGAAGCATTTCGCCAAGTCGATCAAACTATCACTCGCAAATATCCAGGGACTGGTCTGGGTTTGGCAATTGTAGATTCATTGGTGCGAATGATGGGCGGCAAAATTTTTCTGGAGAGCAAATTGGGCATTGGTTCAATGTTTAAAATTGAATTGCCGCGTCAAATCACATTACAAAATGTGGCAGATGATCCTCCCAATTTACAATTAGACAACGACGGAATTTTTGGTAGAGCAAAAAATCCCCATCATTCATCTTCTCAAGCTAGGCAAGCACCGATAGGATATCCTAAATTTAAACTATAAATTACTTCCAAAAACTGATAAAAATTTATAAATTATGTCTGTAGTTGAAAATAATAAAATTTATCGTATCCTCGCAGTTGATGACACTCGAGATAATCTTATTTTGGTTCAAGCAATTTTAGAAAGTGAGGGATATGAAATTGATTTGGCTTCCGATGGAATAAAGGCTTTGAGGCAAGTTGAAAAATCTCCACCCGATCTGATTTTATTAGATGTAATGATGCCGGGGATGGATGGTTATGAAGTCACGCGTCGGATTCGGAATAACCCAGCAATTAGTTATATTCCAATTCTGCTGATTACTGCTTTTCATGAATCTAGCGTTGTCGAAGGTTTAGATGCTGGTGCTGACGATTTTATTCGTAAACCATTTGATACGGATGAACTACTTGCAAGAGTGCGATCGCTATTACGTCTCAAGCACAGTTTGGACGAACAACAAAAAATGACCCGCCAACGGGAAGACTTTGTTTCCCGTCTGACTCATGATTTGCGAACTCCTTTAGTAGCTGCTGATCGGATGTTGAGTTTGTTTGAGATGGAAACATTCTGCAAAATATCGCCGGAAATGAAACAGGCGATCGCAGTTATGATTCGCAGTAACCAAAATTTGATGGACATGGTAAACACCCTCCTAGAAGTTTATCGCTTCGAGGCAGGTAAAAAAACGTTGAATTGGGAAGTATGCGATTTACGTGAGATATCTGAAGAAGTGGTGAGCGAACTAAGCCCTCTAACTAATGAAAAAGGTTTGACCCTGACAATAGACACCAGTAAATTAGATCCACTGGATAAAAATGCTGGGATTATTATGGGCGATCGCTTAGAACTACGCCGAGTGCTAAACAATTTGATCGCTAATGCCATCAAATTTACGGATACAGGAGGGATCACAATCCGCATTTTTGAAACATCACCTCTTCCAGGAAATCAAGATTCGGTAACAATTGAGGTACAAGATACAGGATATGGAATTGCACCCGAAGATCAGGCAACAATTTTTGAGCGATTTCGCCAAGGCAAACATAAACGTTCAGGTAGTGGCTTAGGGCTACATTTATCCCACAGGATTGTAGAAGGGCACGCAGGAACTATCCAGGTTGCTTCTGAAGTAGGTAAAGGTACTTTATTCACTGTCCAACTACCCAAGAACATTTAACTTCTTCACGGGGGCATTTTTCTGCTGGATTGCTAATCTTGACAAAGTTCAAAAGCTGAGTAAGGAGAGAATTTTCCTCCCAATACACGGCGAATTATAGCCTCTAAGTCCTCAATCATATAGGGTTTGCTGATATAATCATCAAATCCCGCCTTGAGGATACGCTCTCGATCCTCCGTGGTAGCTAAAGCCGTGACTGCGATCGCTGGAATTTTGGAAGTTAAGGGATCTTGCTTTAGATGACGCACAACATCGATACCGCTAAGACCTGGTAATAAGATATCCAACAAAATTAAGTCCGGTTGATATTCTTTAGCCACCAGCACTGTTGCAGAACAATCTGTTTGACAAATAAATCTACAACCCATTAACTCAAGAGCATAACTAATCAGCAAAAGACTATCATCATGGTCTTCCACTGCCAAAATCAAAGGCTGGTGAGAGTTTTGCTGCTTTTCATCACTCATGAATGAATGTGCCAAATACATCTCTTCTCCAGAAGATTTTATTAGGATTCCTCGTCTGTCTCTATTAGGAAGATACAGACAAAGCTTCGCGCGAACATATAGAATACTACTCGGTCAGAATTAGCTAATGTGTTTTACTTCTACCTATTTCATAATTCTTACCCACGCCAAAATTGCTGAGATAAGAAAACCTCAAGCTGAGAGGTTTAGCGGATACTTTTCGATTATACGCAAAATTACAGAAGATTTTCTTAATAAATTTACCATAAATTTATATAAAAAGATCAGATGATGATTTAAAACAGTATCGGCTTGAACTATGTATGCTTTGAGATTTTAAAGATACTAAATAAACAAGTAATTCAAGTTATTAGCTGTTAAATTTTGTACTAAACTTTACGTGCTTAATCTAATTTAGACACACTCTTTATTAGTTGTACAGACGTGATTGTTTAGGTTAAACCAAGAGATTATTTTTGATATTTTCCTGAAAAGAAGCAGCTTTTCATCTTTTGTCCAAGGTTATCTACTACTTTAACTATAGCGCGATGTCTACGACGGGCCACACCTATGCATAAATTTGTTTGTAGATTATTCTATTGAGATTATTGTGAGTATTCTATACTACAAAAACAACAGTGAAGAGAATATACAGCTTTTATCAAGACTTTACTGAGTAAAGCTTACACTCAACCCAACCTAGTAGTCTGTCTCATTACATTTGAGGATAAGAGAACGAACCGCATACTCTTAGGTCGAAGCAAGCTATGCACAGTGTCTCCTTAGAGAAAGACGCTAAGAGCGTAAAGGAAGAAGGAAAGAAAATCAATTGAAATTTGATTCAGCTATCAGAATTAATGTGATAGACCACTACTATTCTTCTTAACTGAAACGTATTGAGTTTAATGCAACCAAAAACTTGAGAATAATTTTGTTTAAGCTTTGTTAAATTAGACCATTAATGCCTATTAATTTTATCTACGATCAATTTTATTTTTAATCACATCTATTGAAATATTTATCTATCTAAAGGGGGTTGAACTAATTCCCATATTATCGATAAAACTGGATACCAGATTTTATAATTATTGTACACACCCTAGAGAGAGATGACCAGAATTAAGAGTAGCTCTAAATTAATTCTGGTGTGTCGAATAACTGCTTTCAATTAAGGTTTAGCTGAGTGCTAAACCTTTTTTCATGCTTATCATTAGAGTCTGTCAACACACTCTAGACAGATGAACTCAAATCAAAGTAATTATAAATTAGCAATGTATGGTAAACACTTGGTATATATAGGGCGTGGCTTTTAGCCATGCCTTTTTTGTGACTGATACTAACCAACTGAAACATACAACATATTTCAAGTTAGTGAGCCAAAAAATAGCTCATATATGCTATCCTGCATCCTCTCTAAGGCATCGGCGAGGGTCTACACTTCAACGGAGTACTCGCAGGATATTGACCCTCGATTTCGTAATTGATGTATGAGTATTAATCAAAAATTACTTTCAAAATTTCCCTTAACTTCCTATTAATAATATATCCATATCATGTTAAACAATGTTTAACACTATCCTAAAGAAATAGAAAAGCTAATCAAAATATGCCTGTTAGTATTATTAAATACTATGTATCAATAGGACAAGCAACAAAAAACCATCAATACCATATATAGATCAATATTCGTATCATTCTATAGATAGTAGAAATAACTATTTTACAAAGTTATTATTCAGCCTGTTAATGCCTGAAAAACGTGTATGCACCCTGGATATTCTTCCAGGGTCTTTTTTTTGAAAAATTATAAGTAAAAGGTAGACTTTCGTCAGATTAGAAGTAAATTGATAGGTGATATTTTTATACAGTGGATTGAGCATAAAAATAAAGAGAGGATATATCAGAATCTACCTTGGTGATTAGAGCCTTTAGCTTAATCCAGAAATCTTTAAATAGGATTAACTTTAGATAGATTTTTTGTGTATTTTTTCAAAAAAATAGTTAATATTTTTACCAAGTTATGAAATACCAAATTTCTGAATATTTATACACATCCTCTAGGATGATGAACTGTAATACAGAGTAGAACTAAATTAATTTTGTACGTTGTTAAGCACAGCAATTATTGAGGTTTGGTTCACAGCCAAACCTTTTTTTTACGAGTAAACAGGAAGTGTGCTATCAGATTTCAGAATATTTGGATACAGTCTATAGGAAGATGAACTAAAGTAAGAGTCAGTCTAAATTAATCTTGGTGTAGTAAATGCTTGGTATATATAGAGGCTTGGTTTAACCAAGCCTTTTATTATGTACAAGTCTTCAAGAAATTTGGATACAGTCTATAGGAAGATGAACTAAAGTAAGAGTCAGTCTAAATTAATCTGAAATGTCTACTTAAGCACTAAATCTATAGGTTTAGCACTGAGCTAAACCTATTTTCTGATCGAGTGAAGAGAAGCGATGCCGATAGCGTGTCCCTGTGGAGGCAGGCTACGCTGGGTAATTTCATACGAAAAAAGAAAATATATAAAGTATTGATTAGACATCTCCAGAAATTAAATATGCGTTATCCAAAATCCTTGTAGAGACGGTAGCACTAGCTACGTCTCTATATGAGGGCTTTCTGTCTTATCTCAAGCGTATTGGGATAAAACTAAAACTGGATCTCACTTGTGTGTACACCGTAGCATTAATGACACAGGGTAAATTCCATCTAACTGATTGCAAAATAATCATCAGAATTATGCGTTAATTGCATTCATACGGATTTGTAAGAGCTTCACAGATGCGATTCTAATATTAGGGAATAAAGATGGATACCCCTGGCGTTGACCAGGGGCTTTTTATTTAGAGGCTAGGCTTTAAACGTCAATACAGGACTCAATCGCGCCACAACGTCTACCATTTCTGCCTCAACCTGCACATCAATTACAGACTGAATCGGTTTATAGGCGGCTGGTGCTTCTTCAATGCGGCGTTCTTCACACAAGGTAATGGAGTCTTACACTTGCATTGGAAAACAAGTGTTTTGTAGTATTTTGTATTCTTTGCATTTTATATACTACATCTGTAAATAAATTTGAACTTTAGCTAAAAACTTTTAAAATTCTCTAGACTCTCCAGCCGACTAGAGAGTCTAGTATGAATTCAAGGGGACTCTCAACCAGAAATTTCTGATTGTTGACGGTTATCCTTCAGTCATCCAACTTGGTTTGGCTAGGTTGTTTATTTTTATCCCGTAAATCTATGACTCTCCAACTCACAGTTCCCAATATGTCTTGTTCTGTTTGTGCAAGCACCATCACCAAAACACTTCAAGCAGTCGATGCCAATGCAAGCGTTCAGGCTGATCTAACAACCAAGCTTGTCAGTGTAGAAACTCAAGCATCAGAAACAGAAATTAAGGAAGCGTTGGCTGCTGCTGGCTATCCAGTTGCTAACTAATTCGTAATTCGTAATTCGTAATTCGTAATTGTTGGCGGTATTTACCTGTTGGGGTCTAAATCCCCAAATAATTTAATTACGAATTACTTTCAGATCCTCCCGCATCAATCACAGGGGTTCTATCTAATTATGGATACTCTCACACTCAAACTTCGAGGTATGAGTTGCGCTGGTTGCGCCAACAACATCGAAAAGGCAATTCGCTCTGTTCCTGGGGTGATTGACTGCAACGTTAACTTTGGAGCAGAACAAGCCGCCATTAGATACGATCGCTCTCTAGCAGATTTAGAGAAAATTCAAACTGCGATCGCAGCTGCGGGATATTCTTCCTATTCACTCCAGGAAGAATTGCTCTCTGAAGAAGATGATGCAGAAATTGCGAGTAGACAAGCATTACAACGCGAACTTTTCCTCAAGGTAATTGTGGGAGGTGTAATCAGCATTTTCCTATTTTTGGGGTCTTTGCCCATGATGACTGGGCTGAACTTCTCCTTAATTCCCAGCTTTTTGCAAAATCCTTGGGTACAATTAGCGCTGACAACACCTGTCATTTTCTGGTGTGGTCGATCTTTTTACCGCAATGGCTGGAAAACCCTCAAGCGCCATACGGCGACAATGGACACGCTGATTGCTTTGGGTACAAGTGCAGCGTATATATATTCTTTGTTTGTGACTGTTTTCCCGAAATTTTTTATTGCCCAGGGCTTGATACCTCATGTTTATTATGAAGTTGCAGCCATTGTTATTACCTTAATTTTATTGGGGCGGTTATTGGAAAATCGCGCTAGGGGACAAACTTCTGAAGCCATCCGCAAACTGATCGGATTGCAAGCCAGAGATGCCAGAGTTATCCGTAATGGTTTGGAAATTGATGTTCCCATCGCTGAAGTCAGAATCAACGATGTGATTTTGGTACGTCCTGGTGAAAAGATTCCAGTCGATGGCGAGGTGATTGCAGGCGCTTCGACAGTAGATGAAGCGATGGTGACGGGTGAAAGTTTGCCAGTCAAAAAGCAGCCAGGAGATGAGGTGATTGGGGCGACGATTAACGGTGCGGGTGCATTTCAGTTTCGGGTGACACGAGTCGGAAATGATACGTTTTTGGCTCAAATTGTCAAATTAGTGCAACAAGCCCAAGGTTCTAAAGCACCAATTCAGCGCTTGGCAGATCAAGTTACAGGATGGTTTGTACCAGCCGTGATTGCGATCGCGATCGCCACTTTCGTCATTTGGTTTAATTTTACTGGCAACCTCACCCTCGCAACAATGACAACGGTGGGTGTACTAATTATCGCTTGTCCTTGTGCTTTGGGTTTAGCTACCCCCACATCTGTCATGGTGGGGACAGGAAAAGGTGCAGAAAATGGCATCTTGATTAAGGGTGCAGACAGCTTAGAACTAGCACACAAAATTCAAACCATCGTTCTCGATAAAACCGGCACTTTGACTCAGGGGAAACCAACCGTTACAGACTTTGTGACTGTTAACGGTACGGCTAATGGGAATGAAATCAAGCTTTTACAGTTAGCAGCAACGGTGGAACGGAATTCTGAGCATCCTTTAGCTGAAGCGGTGGTGAAATACGCCCAGTCTCAAGAGGTGAGTTTAACAGAGGTAAAGAATTTTCAGGCTAATGCAGGTAGTGGTGTCCAAGCAGTTGTTTCAAATCAGCTTGTGCAAATTGGTACGCAACGCTGGTTAACAGAACTTGGAATTAACACCATGACTCTTCAGCAGTATAAAGATGCCTGGGAAACTGCTGGTAAAACCGTCATTTTGATTGCTGTAGATGGCGAACTACAAGGAATTATGGGTATTGCCGATGCCCTGAAACCTTCATCAACAGCAGTAGTGAAGGCATTACAGAAGTTAGGTTTAGAAGTAGTCATGCTTACTGGAGACAATCGTAAAACGGCTGATGCGATCGCAGCAGAAGTTGGCATTCAGCGAATCTTTGCTGAAGTGCGTCCAGATCAGAAAGCAGCAATTATCCAATCTCTACAAGGGGAGATAGAGAGATTTCCCAATTCAAAATCTAAAATTGTGGCAATGGTGGGCGATGGTATAAATGATGCACCAGCCCTAGCACAGGCTGATGTGGGAATTGCTATTGGTACGGGAACAGATGTTGCGATCGCAGCTAGCGATATCACCCTAATTTCTGGAGATTTGCAAGGAATTGTCACAGCAATTCAACTCAGCCATGCCACCATCAACAATATCAAGCAAAATCTCTTCTTTGCCTTTATTTACAACGTCATTGGTATTCCCATTGCGGCTGGAATTTTATTCCCAATATTTGGTTGGTTACTCAATCCAATTATCGCCGGGGCTGCGATGGCTCTTTCTTCGCTCTCTGTTGTTAGCAATGCCCTCAGATTGCGTAAATTTCAACCAAAAGCTATCTCATAATCGCAGGTTAAATTAAGAAATGTTCAGTAAAAAAATGCTTTGCGGAAGCCTTACAGCTTTAGCGCTTCTCGCCGGGACACCAAGTGTAACATTAGCAGAAATGCCAGCCCACTCGTCAGAGCAAACTACCCAGTTTAACCACATAGAACAACCTTTGGGCTTGAAAGTTGGTGTTGCGATCGGTGGTTTAGCCTTTATTGGACTAGAGTTGTGGTGGTTCCTCCTCTATAAAAGTTCTGATTCTTGAGAGGATATTTTAAAAATTTAGATAGCACTGCTATATGTCGGTAAACTGATTGTAAATGTACTCCCTTCCCCTAACTTTGATTGGACACTGACACTACCCCCCATACCCTCAACAAGTGTCTTGACAATAGATAAACCCAAACCACAACCCCCAGTAGTATGAGAGCGGGATTCATCTACGCGGTAAAATCTTTCAAATATCCTTGCTTGCTGTTGCAAAGGAATTCCATAGCCTCGATCGCAAACTTGAATTATTGCCCGATCTTCAACTTGATTTAATTTAAAAACTATCAGTGTATCAGTCTCAGAATACTTAATAGCATTATCAATCAAATTCAATAATACTTGTTTGAGGCGACTGTAGTCTGCTTTAACCTCAATTGGAGCCATCTCTGACTCGATTTTTATTATGCGATCGCTATATTTTTTTGCCATCATCACCACTTCTTCAACCAAGTCATTCAGCACATAAGATTTCATTTGAAAATATAAGTAACCATTATCTGCTCGTGCTAAATCAAGTAAATCTTGTAGTAGACGGATAGTGCGTTCAGCTTCCGATGCCGCAGTTTCTAAAGCTTCTTGTTGGGTTTGTGTTAAATTATTTTGCCTTCGCAAGACGCTTTGTAAGTAACCATGTACAATGGTTAGAGGTGTGCGTAATTCATGAGAAACATTACTCACAAATTCTCGTTCTTGCTTCCAAGATTGAGATAGTCGTGATAACAGCATAGTTAAAGTTTGAGCTAATTCTTTAACTTCGCTGGGTGCATTTTCAACCGATAGCTGTGATTGTCCTAAATCTTCAGCCGAAATCACAGAAGCCATTTGATTTAGCTGACGTAGAGGTTGCAGAGAACGCTGGATGTAAAATGCGATCGCAGCAGTTAAAATAATAATTGCCAAAACACTAATAATAGTTAAACTCTGCACCATTCCCAGAAACATTTTCTGTTCGCGGGTAATATCCTTGACTACAAATAACTCACCCAATAACTTACCCTGCACTTGTACAGAACTACCACATAAAACAAAATAGCTTTCGTTGACTTTGTAAACTTGTGGTTTAATCGGCATCTTAGTTAAAGACATTAACTCAGCTACTTTTGTATCGGATACCAAATCTAAAGTGGCAGATTTTACTAAAATTTTATTATCAGGACTTTTCAACCATAATAAGATGTTGGTATTTGCCAAGTTATTAATAGCCTTTTGCAACCCAGTTTCAGGTTGCATCATTTCACTATAAATTTGCACATCTTGCGGCAAACGCTTGGCGATTTGTTCTATATTATACTTATGACTATCAACTAATATTTGCTGCATTTTCCAACTAGTCCATGTAGCGAGGCTACCTAATACCAAACCTGAGAATGCAGCAATACCAATTGTGAGACGTGACTGTAAGGAAAATGGGTCTATATTTATCCAAACTTTTCTGATTTGCTTCACTTTTCTGGTTACGTTTTAGGTGTGAAATAAAGATATATCAATAAAAAAATCAAAATGCTAAATGTAAAGTTACTATTAACCGCTAAATTTTTAGTTACAGATGATTTAAACTTATCTTTGTTGTATACCTACAATGAAAAGTGCAGCCATTCCAGAAAGATTGCAAAATATTTTTCTTTAATCGTCCTCTCAACCCTGCAAATATTTCTCTAATAATAAATTAAATTAATTTACTAGTAATTAAATTAATTTCCGATGAGAATTACCTTAAAATTTTGTACTTTCGTATGTCTTCTTGTATGAATACAATGGTTGAAAGTAGCTCTTGCTGTTTAGACATATTTCTATGTCCTCCTAAATAGAGTAAATATACAGAGATTCTTGGTATTTTTTTTAAAAGACGCAGGAAATTCCTGAATAGATAATTGTCATAGCTTATTGGTTTTAATTGAACTCCAATAAATGAAGAAGCTCCGGTTTAATAGATGTAGTCAATTAATTTAAGTAGCGAACCGACTGCGAAATTTTGACTGCTTCTTGAGGAGTAACATTACTACAATTAGACAATTCTGGTAATACTCCCGTACCAACAAATCTGTAAAAGGGGCCATTTTGTGAACCCAACCACTGCGATAGCAATGTTGGTTGTTTGGCATTACCGTATAATCCTTGCTCCAAGACGCTTTTGCCAAATATGGGAGAATTTATCGGGTAACTGCGTGATCCAGAGGGCAAGTCGCCGATACCACCAGATGCTGACTCAATCGCAAAGCATTTATCTGCACTTGAATTTTGGTAAACAACTAAGTAACGCAAGCTCTGAACATTTTCACGCCCAGCCTCAACCAATACTTTGTCGGCATGAAAATTTGCGGGTACGTAACTTGGTAATGCTATTTTTAACCCTAGCGATCGCAAAACTTTTAACTGAGTCGGTGTTAGTTTTATTACCGAATTGGTTTGTGAAGGTCTCGGTTGAGCAATTACCGCAGCTGTAGAAGCGATAATACAGGCGATAACACAAAAGGAAGCAAAGTTAACTGGGTATTTTAATATATTCATGGTTAATAATCATACTTAAAAGTTTTGAAAAAGTGCAAATTTCTTGATTTCTCAATCTGGTAAAGCAGCAAAAGTTTTACCAGATGACGAAGTTCCAGAGATCCTTAAAGAATGTGCAAAACGGATTGGAAGTCAATTCTTTTCTGTAGATGTAATAGAGAGTAAAGATGGAACTAAGCGGATCGTAGAAATTGCTGATGGGCAGCTGTTTTACTCAACTTTGGGTGGGGTAACAGGTAAGCGCATCAATTATCTGTCGCCAGCCAAGCACGTAAAACTTCTGCCACTGTCCACGCTTGGGCAATACATCCCCGTGGAGTCATCGGGGCATCACCATCAAAAATTTCGCTGAGACTACCAAGACCATGTGCAGTGAGATGATTAGCCATTGGTTCTAAAAATTGACGAGCCTGCTCAGGGTTTTTGTAGACGCGCAGGTGTGCTAAAACGAATGGCCCCAATAACCAACCCCAAACTGTCCCCTGGTGATAAGCTCCATCACGTTGATACTGATTGCCGCCATATTTACCCTGATATTGAGGGTGATCGAGGGCTAGCGATCGCAATCCATGAGAAGTCAGCAGCCTTCGTCCGCAAACTTCCACCACACTTTTTTGCTGGGCAGGAGTCAGCGGGCTTTCTAGTAGTGAAACAGCAAATATTTGGTTAGGTCGCAATGCTGCATCATCACCATCAGGACTGTCTAGAACGTCATAGCAATAACCTGTCTCGTCATTCCAGAAGCGAGAAAATCTATACTTAGCCCGGTCTGCCATTGCCTCATATTCTTGGTGTGGTTTACCAAGGTGACGGGCAAACTTTGCCATTGTCCGTAAAGCATTATACCAGAGGGCATTAACTTCAATCGGTTTGCCAATTCGGGGCGTAACTACCCAATCATCAACTTTGGCATCCATCCAAGTCAGTTGTACACCTGCAACGCCAGCGAAAAGTAAGCCATCGGCCGCATCGAGATGGATATTGTAGCGTGTACCGCGACAGTGCCAATCAATGATGTCTGCAAGTATAGGAAAGAGTTCACCAAGCAAATTATCATCATCCGTAGCGCTGTAGTAGGCGCGGACTGCTTCAAAATACCAGAGAGTCGCATCGACTGTATTATATTCTGGTTGCTCGCCCGCATCAGGAAAGCGATTAGGCAGCATTCCTTGGTCTACATATCTAGCAAAAGTGCGAAGAATTGAGCGTGCTACCTCTGGGCGACCAGTGGAAATTGTCAAACCAGGTAGACTAATCATGGTGTCGCGTCCCCAATCGCTAAACCAGTGATAACCAGCGATGATAGTCTTACTGTAGGGGTCTTCTGGCATTGGACGGTCAACAATAAACTGGTCAGCAGCTAGTATTAGTTGCTTGATCCAGGTAGGTGATTCCTTGGTCTTGAGGGGTTGATTAGTTTTCCAAATTCCTATTAGCTTCTGCTCTTGAGCGCGACGTAACTTAAGTGCAGCCTCGGCATTGAGATTTGCTTGCTTTTCTGTGCTGGCTACAAATGCCAGCGCTTCCCCAGGATTTAGTGTAACTTCAAAAGTTGCAGCATGGAGATGGTCTTCTCTATCTCTCAATCCCCGATAGCGTTCAACAGCCAAGTCAAAGCCATAATACCAATTGTCGGCGACAGATGCGCTACCACTATCACTCAATAAATACACTGGCGCAGCATCTGGATAAGCAGTTACACAAATCCCTTGTTCGACTTGCTCAATAGACATCTGCCAACCATTACTTTGGGTGTCGCTGTGATAATCGCGGTAGTTGACCATTGCTTTGAGGGTCAACTTCAGAGGTTGCGTGGCACGACGCAAAGTATATTGGACATAAGTTGTGTTAGCACCTTGTTGCATCCACACCCGTTTTTCTAACAAGGCATCGGCAACAGCAAAACGCCATAAGGGAATTGTACCTTCCAGAGAAAAACGTTCAATATTTTGATAACCGTGAGGGCTGACAGTCCCATCAGCCCAACGATTGGTGTCTAGAGAATAAGAGCGATTGTCATACAGGATAGTTTCATCTAGTTTTGCCAGTAGTAAGGTACGACCTAAAGGTGGTTTCAATGCTGCTACCAGTAGTGCGTGATAGCGGCGTGTCAATAAACCAGCCACAGTTCCAGAAGCGTAACCACCAATACCATTAGTAACTAACCATTCCCGTGACTCTGCCGTGTCAAGATTGCCGCTGATTTCCCGCCCAAATTCTATACACATAACTCAACACTTTTTCTTGGGATCAATATTTGGATTATGGATTATGAATCCTCTAGTGTGCTGAGAATGGTATTAAGAGTTCTAAAATCTTAACTGGCGATCGTGGTTAAATAAAATACATCAAATTGGGTAATATTAAATACAGGTATCTTTGGTAAGACATTTCTGCAAGTAGAAGCTAAAATGCCCTAAAAGATTCTTTAACGTTATTGCGGAAGCACCCACCCTCAAGGAATTAGGGAGGGCAAACTATAATATTTTACTTATTACCAGCGAATTTTCAAATCAAAAGAGGAAGAATAGAGTGTTGAAAGATATTGAACGTTATATTCCTTCAGAGGAAAAATATTTAGAGGCATTCCACTCAATTTATGAAGAATTAACTCCGGGACACAAAGCTATCTTGAATAAGTTGTATGAGCATTGTTACTTTATGCAAGATAATCGCAGATTACGCACTTGGGAGTTATCTGAAGCGGCGGGATATGATGGTGACTCTTCTGGCCAAATTGGTCATTTAGGTGGAAAGTTCTGCCAATTCTTTGGAGTAAAAGATGATGAATTTGGGCAACCGGCACTTGCAATAATTAGTTGGTTTGCAGATGAAATCAATGGGTATTGGTATATTGAGCTAATTCCAGAAGCAGCTAGAGCATTTAAGCGTTTTCATATTGAAACTCTCAAATAGAAATGTTGATTACTTAGTTAGCGATCGCTCCTCTGAGACTTTCCAATACTGTTGTGTTGTGTCTAACTGCGATCGCTTGTAGTTATATTACCTTATACCTGCGAAGATGCAGCAGACGGCGGAATAATTTCAATACCATATTTTGAAGCAGCTGCCACCGCTTTTTCCATATCTGCGGGACTAACGCTAGGTAATTGTATTCTGTCTAAGACTGGCACACCTACTTCCATAAAAAACTTCTCTAACCCTGCTGGTGTAAACCAACAAAGTAATTTTGCTGGTTTTGCACTAATATTTGAAAACCTGTGGAGTTGACCTTTGGGAGAGTGGAAAAAAGTTCCAGGAGTTGCTAAGATAATTTGCTCATCAAGCTGAAATTCTAATTCTCCCTCTTGAATAAAAAAAGCTTCGTCTTCGTGACTATGAATGTGGGGAGGTGTACCGTTTTGTGGTTGAACAGTAATCTCAACTAGAGCATAAGTTTGACCAGTTTCTTCACCCACTGCCTTAAAAGTATACAAATCTCCAAGCACCCAGTATGAAGAACCTTGTCCCGGCTGCTGTAATATTCCTTGTAGATTGACTGTCATAGTTATTTCCCTTTAAAATGTTTTATCTTATACACTCAGTAAAAAAACTACTGTAATTTTTAGTTTACAAGTATTTAGATATAAATAAACTTAACCACATCATCGTAAATAGAGCAGACTGAAGTCAAGCGCTTCTTCTGCCACGGTGATTATAATTTAGGATTATGAGATACAGTATTGCATTACTTCATGAGAAAAATCGATAAATGGAAAAATATCAACTCAGCCCAAAAAACTGGTCACAAGACATTTATATTAAAGCTTTAAAAAAAGCAGAATACGCACATCAAGGTCAGAAAATGGCAGGTTCAGAAATACCTTACCTTATGCACTTGAGTCTTGTGAGCATGGAAGTAATTGCAGCCCTCAGTGTGGAAACAGAACATGATGGAAATCTTGCTATTCAATGTGCTATTTTGCATGACACAATCGAAGATACTAATACAACCTTTGAAGAAATCAGAGCCGAATTTGGTGAATCAGTAGCTAATGGTGTACTTGCACTGACTAAAGATGAAGATTTAGCAAAAGATCTCCAAATGACAGATAGTTTACAAAGGATAAAAAAGCAACCAAAAGAAATATGGATGGTGAAATTAGCAGATAGAATCACTAACCTACAAGCACCACCATATTATTGGACTCAAGACAAAATTATTCGATATCGAGAAGAGGGTATTCAGATTTATGAAGCTTTGCAGGATGCAAGTCCATTTCTTGCTTCCCGCTTGGCAAAGTTAATTGAAGATTACAAAGGATTTATCAATTAAATAGTCTTTTGTGATTTAACTCACACTAGCAACTTCAGTACTGCAATAACATGATATTCATGCATAAATTTTTACATACAAAATGATGGAATTACTTGAACTAATGTTGGTGCTAGCTACAGTAGTTGGTATTACAGACGGAAACAAAATTTTGGTTAAAAATAATGCCGGACAAACAATTCCAGTCAAGCTAGCGTGTATTAATGCACCAAAGGCGGCAGCGACACAAAGGTTAAAACAGCTACTACCACCTAAAACTCCTGTCGTGATTAGAAGGATAGAACAACTCGAAAATGGTCGGACAGTTGGTGAAGTCTTTGTGGATAATCGGTCAGTCAATCTCCTTTTGGTAGAGTCAGGTAATGCTGTTGTTGACAGAGAATCTTTACAAAATTGCTACGAAAGCAAAACCCAATATTTAATTGCAGAAGCTAATGCTAAAAATAAGCATCTGGGATTGTGGCAGAAATCAAAGATGCAATTGAAGTTTCATAGCAAGTAATATCAAATCCGGTTGTTTGGGAGCAACCTCAGATGTAATTGATATTAGATACCCGAATTTTTAAATAAATCGGATATCTAGATAACGCCAATTTTTACCAATCAGATAGCTATGATTGCTTTGTTAATATCATCAATCAATTCATCAATCCTTGATTGTGTAGTGTTCCAAGAACACATAAAACGCACTCCTCCCACACCGATAAATGTATAAAACTGCCAGTTATTTTCTTTTAAGGTGTGAATGACTTGTTCAGGTAATTTTACAAATACGGCGTTCGCTTCTCTGGGAAACATCAAGTCAACGCCTTCTATATTTAACAGTTTATTTTCTAAATATTCAGCACATTGATTAGCGTGTCTAGCATTTTTTAGCCAAGCACCAGTTTCTAATAAACCTAACCAAGGAGCAGAAATAAACCGCATTTTTGAAGCTAACTGACCTGCTTGCTTGCATCGATAATCAAAATCTTCTGCTAACTCTTTGTTAAAGAAAAGAATCGCTTCACCTAATGCCATTCCATTCTTAGTACCACAAAAGCATAATACATCTACTCCAGTTTTCCAAGTAATTTCAGCAGGGCTTTTATTCATAGCGGCAACTGCATTTGCAAAACGAGCGCCATCCATGTGAATTTTTAAATTATACTTTTTGGCCACTTCTTTAATTTTTAGAAGTTCTTCAATAGAATATAAAGTTCCTAATTCAGTTGATTGGGTAATACTAATAACTTTAGGTTTTGGATAATGAATGTCAGTGCGTCTAGTGACAATTGCCTCTATAGATTCTGATGTTAACTTGCCATTTTTCCCTTGAGCAAGTAAAAGTTTAGAACCATTAGATGCAAATTCAGGTGCGCCACATTCATCTGTTTCTATGTGAGATGTTTCATGGCAAATCACGCTGTGATATGACTGGCAAAGGGCAGCTAAAGATAAAGAATTTGCGGCTGTACCATTAAAGGTGAAAAATACTTCACAATCAATTTCAAAGAGTTCCCGAAAATAATCTGTTGCTTTTTGAGTCCATTCATCATTCCCATAAGCTGGAACACTACCCTGATTTGCTCTAATCATATATTCCATTGCTTCTGGACAAATACCAGAAGAATTATCACTTGCAAACTGTTCTAAGTTGCTACTCATAATCTCTACTTTGGTTTTTTTTAGTAATTATTACAATATTAGTAAATAAATCTTGTAGTTGGCAACTACAAGATTTAGGAAAATATTATTAATATTCTCAACTTAGAGAATAAATTTGCTAATGGCGATAACTTCAGAGGGTAATCAATTAAATATTTGTAGAGCAATAGCAAATTATTTTTAAATAAAAACAAGCCTAGATTTTAAAATAAGTTAGTAGTTCGCAAAATTCGATTTCCAAAAATAGAATTGCTATATCTTGCATTAAATGGTTAATTTTCTCTTGGTTTTTGTTTGAGCAGTTATAGCCTCTAATACCCTGAATATACTATTAAATGGATTTGCTAATTTCGACGGATAACTGGAGTCTTAGTTTCCCTTTACTGAGACATTAAGTTACTACGGTGTATTCCTGAGCTTTGGGTTGAAAAGATTTGGCGACATCGAAAATGGCAAATAAGTAAATATTATGCTAGAAAAATAAAGTTTGCTAATTAGAATGCCAATCATATACTTATAATGTACTATACAATGACCTGCCAGTAGCTTGCTTCCTTGTAAGGGTACAAATTGGGGAACCTGCCCAAGGCATCGGCTCACCAATGACTAATGACTAATAACTAATGACTGAACCATTGATTGAACTAAAAGGTGTTTCTAAGTCCTTTGGTAGCCATAAAGTTCTAGATAATGTAGACTTGACCATTTACCGGGGAGAAGCACTAGGGATTATTGGGCCATCAGGGACTGGTAAATCAACAATTCTGAGGGTGATGGCGGGGTTACTAGCTCCTGATGAAGGAGAAATTTATGTGCAAGGAGTGCGGCGGGACGGTTTGATTGAGGATGGTGGACAGCCAGTTGGCATTGGTATGGTGTTTCAACAGGCGGCGCTATTTGATTCGCTGACGGTGGAGGAGAATGTGGGATTTTTACTTTATCAAAATTCAAAGCTGTCGCGATCGCGCATTAGAGATTTGGTAAAAGAAAAATTGGAGATGGTCGGTTTGCCATCAATAAGCCACCTTTACCCCGCCGAACTTTCCGGGGGAATGCGAAAACGGGTAAGTTTTGCCCGTGCAATCATGGCTAACCCCGATAATCCCTCAGAAGGCCCAGAAGTTCTATTATACGATGAACCAACAGCCGGACTCGATCCTATTGCCTCAACTGTAATCGAAGATTTAATCCGCTATTTGCAATGTTTGCATGGTGTTTGTAGTACTTATGCTGTTGTTACCCACCAGGACAGCACTATCCGCCGTACAGCTGATAGACTTATATTTCTCTATGAAGGTAGAGTGCAGTGGCAGGGTACAGTTAGTGAGATATACAACACAGAAAATCCCTTGATCAAACAATTTATGAGTGGAAGCGTGCAAGGGCCGATTCAAGTCGTCGGTTGAAAAGTGAAAAGTGAGGAGTGAAAAATGAGGAATGAGAGTTAAATTCAATTCATAACTCCTAACTCATAACTCCCAACTCATAACTAATTATTGGGTAGAGGAAAAATATGCGAGGTCTTATGACAAGCCGCTTCGCGTCTGGGCGAACATTTAGAGAAGGCTCTGTGGGGTTGTTGCTCCTAGTAGGACTAGGAGTATTTGGGTTACTCTTTTTGTGGTTAAATAGATTTACTGCTGCTGGCCGTTCATACAAAATTATTGTGGAATTTGCTAACGCTGGCGGGATGCAAAAGGGAGCAATAGTTCGCTATCGAGGTGTTAAAGTAGGAACTATTTCTCAGGTTCTACCAAAAGCGAATGCAATTGATATAGAAATTGAGATTGCCCAAACTGACTTAATTATCCCCCGCAATGTCGTGGTGGAAGCCAATCAAAGTGGATTAATTAGCGAAAGTATTATTGACATTACACCAAAAACAACTTTACCGGCTGGGGTTGTAATTGCTAGACCCCTAGATAGAAGTTGCGATTCCAGTCTCATTGTTTGTAATGGCTCTCGCTTAAAAGGTCAGATTGGCATCAGTGTTGATGAATTAATTCGCAGTTCAACCGATCTAGCCTCATCATACAATGACCCCAAATTTTATAGAAATGTCAATAGGGTTCTAGAAACTACCACAAGTGCAGCATCTAGTTTTACTGAGCTAAGTCAGGATTTACAAGGTTTGACTAAAAGCTTGCGACAACAATTAAATACATTTTCAGCCACTGCTAATTCAGTACAACGAGCGACAAACCAACTTAATACATCTGCAAATCAAACAGTAAATAAATTCGGTACAACTGCAACTCAAGCAAATCGTTTGCTCAACAACCTGGATAATCTGTTGACAACAAATCGTTCTTCGCTGGTTGGCGCTTTAAATAATATCACCGAAACCAGCAACCAACTACGTGTTACAGTCAGTAGCCTATCACCATCTGTTAATCGATTGACTCAAGGAGAATTACTCAACAATTTAGAAGCTCTTTCAGCAAATGCAGCGCAAGCCTCAGCTAATTTACGCGATGCTTCTAAAACTTTAAACGATCCTAAAAATGCGGTGCTGCTGCAACAAACTTTAGATTCAGCACGAGTCACCTTTGAAAATACCCAAAAAATTACATCTGATTTGGATGAATTGACAGGCGATCCTAATTTCCGAAAAAATTTGCGGCAATTGGTGAATGGTTTAAGTGGTTTAGTCTCTTCTACACAAGATATGCAGCAACAAGTACAAGTTGCTACTACTCTAGATTCGGTCAAAGCTGCTGTGAGCAAACCAAATAATCTAATTCCTACCCCAGCACCAACCCAACAAGCAATGTCTATTGACAAATCGCTACCCGTCTATGAAGTTAATCCTTCACCTGCTAATTTTGAAAGTAATGACATCAACCTTCAAGGAACCCCCAGTCCGTCTATTCCTAACTCATCCCAAGAAGTCTTGTTAAAACAGCTTCGGGAGTATGGTAAGCAACGAGAGCAACTGGAGACGGAAAAATAGGCAATAGACATCTCCAGAAATTAATGATGCGTGGCTTGAAACTTTTGTAGAGACGTAGCACTGCTACGTCTCTACATTCTTTTTTACTAGATGTCTAATTTAGCGCAATCGTTCAACGGTGGAACCCAATACGGTTCATTTAAGGACTACTGGCAAAAATTTTGGGGTTTTGAGACGCGATAAATCGCCGTCTCTACAAGTGTTTTGCTCTTATCTGAACTCTATTGGGGTTGGGAGGATATTCAAAATATTAAAACGTTAACCGAACCGTATTGGAAAATCTGTCCCTCTCCAACTCAGAAAGGGACAGACTTAAACTCGAGTATTGCGCTATTGGGTGCGTTAACCAAGTAACGCATCATTTTGATCTAGCCTGTCACAGTACGTTAAGCAAAGGCATAACGCACCTTTTTATCTTAGAAAAAGTAGACTTAGACAAACACGAACCGAGCATCTGTTGCCAAATTGCGGTTTAATCCGCTTTCCACAACCGCAATTAATTCTAATTGCGTCCCATTATTGGCGAAAATGCCCACAGATGAACTACTAAATCCAGATACTGATGCTGACCCCAAGAAGTAATTGTCAGCAGATCCTTTCAGCTGAATCCGATCGCTTGCTTTGAAGTTAACAATATCAGCGTAGTCACCATTGCCAGATTTGGCATAGAAAACTGAACTAGCATCACCCAAAATGTAAGTATCTGCACTTTGAGCGCCGTTGAGTTGGTCAATTTCGTTTGTACCACCTCCCCAACCAATCAGGTGGTCACTGCCACCACCTCCGGCCAGGATGTCATTGCCAAGTCCACCTAGAAGGGTGTCATTACCTGCTCCACCATTGAGGTTGTCATTACCTGCTCCACCATCGAGGCTATCATTTCCTCCTTCACCGAGAAGTGTGTCGTTGTCAAGTTCACCTAGAAGTATGTCATCGGCTGCTCCACCATCGAGGATGTCATTACCTGCCCCACCTAAAAGTGTGTCAATGCCATCGTTCCCCAAGAGAGAGTCATTACCGCCCTTGGCATCAATGTAATCATTGCCTGCTGCACCACTGAGTGTCTCATTGGCATCAGTGCCGATCACGCGATCGTTGCCACCTAGAGCATTGAATACGCTCACACCAACAAGTTGGTCGATAAAGATAATGTCGTTGCCAGATGTCGCCTTGTTATTGGCAACAATCAGGTCAAAGGTATCGCTAACACTGCCACCTTTGCCATCAGCAGCAGTAACAGTGACGGCAAAAATGCCAGCTTGGGAGATATTGCCGAATATCAGACCCGTGTTAGCGATATCAGAGCCAGTGGGTAAGCCCGTAGCAGTGTAGGTCAGGGTGTCGCCTTGATCGATGTCAGTAAATTTGTCACCGACGTTGAAAGAGAAAAGCTTGCTTGTGGAGATGATTCTGTCTTCAAGGGGTTGCACTACCGTCGGAGCTTCATTGACATCGTTAACTTGGATGGTCAACGCCTTGTCAAAGAAAAGTCCACCATTATCGGTGCTGCGTACCCGAATGCTGTAAGCAGATTTGGTTTCAAAGTTTGGGGAAGCGTTGATTTTTAAGGTGTTGTCTGCGATCGCAAAAGCAGCATTATCAGCATCACCAGTTCCAGAAACTAAGCTGTAAGTGAAAGTGTTGCCGGTGTCCGGGTCTGTAGTACTAAATGTACCAATTACAGTATTGGCAGCCACATTTTCATTGACATTTGTAGCACTCAATGCAATCGCTGTGGGAGCATCATTTAAATTAAATCGAGCCACACTAGGGTCGTGATCGCTATCCTGATCGGCAAACTCTGAGTTGATGTGAACTACATCATAGGCATCTAGCTTGCCAAGCAAGTTGCTACTAACTAAAAGGTGGTCGAGAGTTTGGGCATTGCCTTCAAAGTTGTAGGTGTAACGCTCGTTTGCAGGCAGAGTTTCAATTAAGGAAGTTAGTCCAGCGCTTTCTAGAGTGGTGACAGGGTTGGAGAACTCAAAGTCATTCAAGTCTCCCGCTACTACTACATTGGCATTAGGGTTGATCGCTAAAATACTTTGGACAAAGTTTTTCACCAAGGTAGCTTGTTGCTGACGCTGCACTTCGCTAGTGAGGGTTGGCGGTTGATTCACGCCAAATAATGGTTGGTCACCACCTTTAGAATTGAAGTGGTTGCCAATTATATAAACAGTTTCACCCTTGAAAGTAAATTCACCAACTAATGGCTTGCGACTGCTAGTAAAGGCCGAGTTGGTGGGGTCAATCAAACCAGGACTATCAGAAAGAGTAGGAACACCAGAGACGTTGGTAACTGTGGTGCTGGAGGTGGAAGTACCACCGGGGCGATCTACAAAGTTGACACGAGCAGGATTAAATAAGAAGCCCACTCGGATATTTCCCCCAGGTTCACCGCCATTTGTACCGTTTACTGGGTCAATTTGGCGATATTGATATGTGGGGCCACCAGCAGCAGCAATGGTATTAATTAATGTTTGGAAGGTGGTGCTGGCATCAACTACACCATTATTCGTTGCTCCGTTATTGTCCTGAATTTCTTCCAGACTAATGATATCTGGTGATTTCAGATTATTAACAATGCGGCTGGCAAGGTTGTTAAACTTGGTTGCCCCATCGCTTGGGTCAAGATTTTCGACGTTGAAGGTAGCAACTGTCAATTGGTCAGTGGTGGGAGTTAAATTGGTGATTTCTCTTTGCAGGGTACTGTTCTGTACTACTGTGGGAGCAGCGGATACTAAAACTTCATAGTTGCTAAAGTCGTAGTTAACGACACCAGTAACAGTACTAAGTTGCGTACCAACATTCACTTCAGGTAGCACTAAGGCATTGCTGAGATCATCGATTTGAATCCGTTCAGGATTGAAGTCTGAGGCACTAATTAGGCTACCACCGCGAGATGTGCTACCAGTGGCATTTGCCCCATTGTCTGCTAGTACCCAAATTTCTTGTGATGTCCCAAAGTTTCCAGTGGGTGAAGTGGAAACTGGGTTATTAACCTGTACTCGCATTCCTTCTAAACTTTCGTAGAAGTCGATGCCATCCTGGGCAGGGTCAAAGGTGGTGGTTCCAGTTTCGATATTACCAGTAGTATCGTTATCGATGACTGTAGTTGGGATAGTTCTGCCGCCATTACCCAGAATTGTGGCAGTTGGCAAAGCATTGCCAGTGGAAACGGTGACAATTGTGGGGCTAGTAATTTGTGTTACCGTCAGGTTATTTGCATTATTACCGGGACGAAACTCCGTGACTGTTCCACTGACTAATATAGAATCGCCAACGGATACAGTTGGTGCTGCTGAGGTGAAGACGAAAATACCTTCAGAAGTGCGAACATCGCTATCTGGGTTAGGGTCTTGCAAGTAAAAACCGTTACTAGCTGTAGCCGTGACAATTCCCGCTACATTGCTAACGGTTTGACCTCTCAAGGGTGAGATATGCGCCGCGCCTTGAATGTCGTGAATCCGAATTGCGTCATTATCAGCGATCGCCACTGTTGCAGTAGTAGCAGTACTCAAAGTATAGTTAGCGCTGCTATTCAGAGTCAAACTGACAGTTTCAGTTCCTTCAACTGTCGTATCATCCACGGGTGTAATGGTGATATCCACAAAGGATTGTCCGGCAGCGATCGTTGCTGTGCCTGTTAGGGTTGGTGTGTAATCTGCGCTTGTAGCTTGTCCAGCACCCGTGGCAATAGTATAATTTAACGTCAGGGCATTGGTAGTACTGCCTGTGCGAGAGATGCGGAAGATGCCAGGGTCATTGCCAGTTTCGGCTGCATTGGCATCTTGGGCTGCGATCGCAATTGTAGGTAGAGACGAAACAATAGTCCCTGGAGAGCCGATTTCCACGCTTGAATTTACAGCGACGAATGCGCCGTTGACTCCCACAGCGCTCAGTGTTGCGATCGTGGCATTGTTTGACAAGGAGGCATTATCGAAGGTGGCAAATGGGGCTGCGGCTGGAGATGCTCCAAAGACGACATTAGTCTGTAAAGTACCAGTGGAATTATAGATATTTACAGCATCGCCACCCGTACCCAAGCCTATGCCTGAACCAGAGTAGTTGCCGATTTTCAAGCCGGGTGGTGGGTTTGCGCCGAACCAGTTGGATAGGAAAGTAGGATTGGCGGTAGCTCCTTCGATGAAGATTACCGATTCACCTGCACCGATAGTTGTAATACCGCTCAAGGCGACAGATGTAGCAAAGCTATTGGAGTTGTCGTCAATTTTCCAGCCCGTAATATCTATGGCGCTCAAACCCTTGTTGGTAAGCTCAAACCAGTCTGCGGCGACGGGCGAATTGCCACTACTCCAGGGAGCTACTTCAGTGATGAAGATACTGCTGGTGGTGGGATTCTCATTTACATCGGTTACTGATAAGGTAAATGCCGTAGTTGCATCTGGGTTATTGCCAACGGTAGTGTCATTTACATTGATGCTGACGTTGTAGCTGGTCTTAGTTTCGAAATCTAGGGTGGTTCCCGCTTTCAGGAACAAAGCATTGTCCGTAATCTCAAAGGAGTTGGCATCTGCACCAGTCAAGCTGAGGGTATTTGTTCCCAAAGCGTCATCACTGACGATAATGTTGGCAACTTTAAAGGGAGTTGCAGTACTAGTGCTTTCTGACAAGCTGGTGACGGTATTTGCAAGACTGACGGCTACAGGGGCTTGATTCGCATAAGTAAATGAGGATGGTGCATAGACCCAAAGTTGAGGGTGATCGATATCACCTCCGCCATTCTCGTTAACGACATAAATCAATCCATCCTTGTCTACCGTGATTCCTTCATTCCCCTGATCCACAACGGACAAAGGATTACCTGCATCGGAGACGATGGTTAATGAGCTAGAGATGTTTCCAGTGCGATCGATGTTGACGATCTTGCCCGATTCTTGGCTTAAGATTAGCAGGTGGCTGGAGTCAGGTTGCCCGTTCAAGGCTGATAGATTCGACAATGCGAAAACATCCGCGAAGTCTGCAAGCCCAGCCAATGCTGGATCGAAAAGATTGGTAGAGTTGACTGTGGTGGGCGAACCGTTACTCGCAGTTCCCGCCGCAAAATCGATATTAGTTTGAAAAATTCCTTCGGGTGTAATCTCCTTAACTGCTATGAAGCCACCAGTCTGTGGGTCATAGGAGATACCTTCGATGCCAATATTTCCGACCGTCGTACCGAGTTTTACGGTCTGGACATCGCTTCTGGTAAGGGTGGTTCCTGGGACATAGGTAAATAAATTAGCCTGTCTGTCTCGCTCCTCAATCAAGACAAACTTACCGTCACCGACATAGGTAAGCCCTTCTGTATCGTAGAATTCCGTTCCTTGGGGACTGCTGCCAGCAGCTAGCGTCATTGAGTCGATTAATTGTCCCGTCTTCGATACTTGCACGATCGCTCTGCCGCCATCACCGACAACAAACAGCGTGTCGGTATCCTTGTTATAGGTAACTGCCGAGACTTCTTGAGCCAGCAAGCTGTTTGTTGGCGGCGTGGTTCGCGTCGGTTCGGGTAGGTCGTAACGTCCGATGCGGACGTAGGTGGAGAGATCGATGGAACTTACCGCCGTATCGTTGTCAGCGATCGCTACTGTTGCACTAGCAGTAGCACCCAAAGTATAGTTGGCGCTGCTATTCAGATTCAGAGTGACAGTTTCAGTTCCTTCAACTGTCGTATCATCCACAGGTGTAATAGTAATATCAACAAAGGATTGTCCGGCAGCGATGGTTGCTGTGCCTGTTAGGGTTGGTGTGTAATCTGCGCTTGTAGCTTGTCCAGCACCTGTGGCAACATTGTAATTTACCGTTAGGGCATCGGTGGTACTGCCTGTGCGAGAGATCCGGAAAGTGCCAAGGTCACTACCAGTTTCGGCTGCATTGGCATCAATGGCAGCGAGCGAGACAGTGGGGGTTGATGCGGCGATCGCAAAATTCGTGGTATTTGGAGCCGTTGTGGTATAATTACCATCAGTTTGATCAACCGTCCAGTTGTTAACATTAAAGACTGAAGATTTATAGTTTGCAAAGCTAGATTGTCCAGTTCTAGAGCCACTATATTCACCATAGTCAGCACTAGTTCTTAATACTATTGCGTTAACTCCAACCGTTAATCCTGCATTTGCAATTGGATCACCAGGCGTTACAACATCTCCTGATGATACCGCAGTTAAAATCGTAGTTGGAGCAGCTGCGCTAGAGCCAAGAAAAGCATAGATAACGTCACCACTTGCAGAGAGACCGTAGTTACTGCTACCTGATACCGTGGCACGAGAGAGAGTTCCAACTGATGCAGCAAGGGTGGCAACATCAACTCCAGTAAAGCGAATTACTGTACCAGCATTTATCGTACTAGATCCTGATGTCCATTGAAAATAAGACTCACCAGTGTTAAAAGCTGTCGTGCTAGTAGCTTCATTATCAGTGAAATAAATCGTTGTATTCGGTTCTATATCTACAAATGTAACAATAGACCAGCCATCTTCATCGGCATTGAAGGATATAAAAGCAATATCCCCTTGTGTTAAAGCCATAGGAATTATTTAACCTCTTTAGTTTGTTTCAGATTCTCAAAAAATCAACAAAATGATCCGAAGCGATGTATTAAGTGCGATCGCTCTTGGGATTTATCCAAAGTTGTCCGCACTTCGTAAACAGTCCAAAAGCGATCGCTACACCCAGCAGAGCGATTACACTGATTTGTGAGGCGAGCGCCTCCCATAAACACAAAACGATAGATGCAATAACTTACTTCAGCGTTTGGGCGAACATAAGACAAGATCAGCATGAAAGACCGAAGTAAATAGCAAAAAATAGCTACATACTTTATTAGTATTAATTCGTACTTATCAACTTCAACCTATCCCGAGAAGTTTAAGAAACAGCTAGCAAAAGGTTAAAAAAACAAATCTTTGGCATGAAATTGCGCTCAGAGGTAAACTCATACCGATTCTGTATGAAGATGCGCTAAACCATATTTAAGTATAAAAAAGAAAAACGTAGACGCATTAGCGAAGCGGTAGCGACGTTTGCGTAGCGTCTCGCAGAGAAGGAGCGTCAGCAGCTTGCCGCAGGCTACCGCAAAGTACGCATAGACACCTTCGCGCAGCGTCTCGTAGAGAAGTAGCTTCCCGCAGGGTAGGACAAGAAAGAAGAAGTTAAAAGGGTTTGGCGCTTTCGGATAAACCCAATAATCTCTCTTTTGGTCTGGGGAAAGGTAAATTCAAACCCTTTGTCTTTCCCTCTTAACCAAAAAATATTGGTAGCGATCGCCACTTGTTATTTTTTGTTCAACTCAGGGAACTCTATTAATACGGTTCAGTAATTCGCGCAGCGTTGACCAGAGAAAAGCTTCCCGTAAGGTAAGCAACTGGTATTGGTTGTTGTGGGTTTAGTTGAACTGTGTTGTAAGCATAACTTTGAGTTTTGAGGATCGGCTGATGGATAAATCAATTATTCAGTTGGTTGACGAATTACCAACTGACAATATCACTGTCAAAGTTTTAAAGGCTCTTGATTATGTAGCGCCAGGTGAGTGGAGCAATTTGACAGGGTTTGAAAATAGTATTCGCAGCATCACAGGAGAAACTGATGCTAAGGTAATTCAGAGAATCCGCGATCGCGCTGTCGTGTTATACGAAGATCCTCAAAAAGGCTACCAGTTTGCAATCAAACTTTATCAAACAATTGATAAGGCAGACACAGCTATGGCAGCAGCAGCTTTAGCGAATAAAGTTAGCGAAAAAATCGGCTTTCTGTCTTTTTTAGGCAACATTACTCCCAAAGCTGATGTAACTCAATCTATTGACTTGGCACTGAAAATCGCTGTCGAAATCATCGCCTTTTGCAAACTAAATGGCATTCCTCAGCCTAACCCCCAAGAGTTTGCTAATTCCCTTACCAACAACTATCAAAATGCCTCCTTAATGCGGATGGTAGCTTTAGTTTGTATAGACGGAATTCTGCCATTAGGCCCTGATTTTCTCAGCAAAATTCACGGTGTTATTAGTGGCACTGATGCTAGTGCAATAACTCAAAATCCGGTTTTCTTAGCTATCAATAACTTTTTACCAGGTAGTAATCCCTCTGATAAAGTTAGTTTTATCAGTCAGGGTTTTAACTCCGTACAAGGTTGGATGAATAACTTAGTATCTAAGACAGGTATAACCCCGCAATCAATTTCTAGTAATTTGGGTAGTTTTATTCAGATTGCTGATGATAATTTAGATTTTGTCGCAGTATTCCTAGATCAAACTACCAATTACTACGAGCATACCGGAACTCAAAGCGTCGCTCGCGGCTTGATTTTGGAAGCATACACTTTCGTAAAAGAAGAAATTAAACAAGAGCAACAAAAGCCTATTCAAGATGTTTCGTCAGCTTCTGCTGTCAAGTCAGATAAAATTCAGTATGAAGTCAGCAAAACAGTAGAAGTCTGGGATGGTGAAGACGAAGATTGGTATCAGGGAACAATTGAGAAAGTTCAAGATGACCAATTTTTTATTCATTACCTTGGCTATGGTTCATCTTATGACGAGTGGGTGGGCGAAGATGACATTCGGACTCGCGATCTTCGCGCTGCGGATGACAATGGATATGCAGTTGGTCAAAAAGTAAAATGTTGGGATGAAGACCAAGAAGCTTGGTATTCTGCAACGATTCAGCAAATCCAAAATCAGCAATACTTTGTTCACTATATTGGTTATGACTCATCCTATGATGAGTGGGTTGATAGCGACGAAATTTCTTAACTAACCTGAGTTCGGGATAAGAAATCCTCAAAAGCCTTGAATTATCATTGTTCGGTCTAAAGCTCTGTTTTCATCTA
The DNA here is from genome assembly GCF_014222285.1 of Nostoc sp. UCD121. Taxonomy (GTDB): domain Bacteria; phylum Cyanobacteriota; class Cyanobacteriia; order Cyanobacteriales; family Nostocaceae; genus Nostoc. The sequence goes on along the minus strand of NZ_JACKZS010000016.1, from coordinate 12,820 downwards.
TTGTCAATAAGCCATATTGCTGAGATTAGTTTTATTTGTGAACCTTATTGACAAAATGATTCCACTTTTATCCCTGCTTTGATCAATTCCAGTTTTATTCAATCCTGACAGAATAAGCTTTTTAGCTTCTGGCTTAACCCGAACTCAGGTTAACTACTGAATTAGCACAGGGCCGACAAGAGCAATATCCTTGATTTCTCACTTGTGAGAAATCAAGGAGTGTGGGAGGTGTGGGAGGTGTGGGAGGATGGGGAAGAAATCTGACCCCGCACACTCCCAACACTCCTCTGCCTACAGTATGGTGAGAAATCCGGGAATATCTACGATGGGTTATTGCCCTCTCTACGAGACGCTGCACGTAGCTTGCTAATACTCGCTATCGGTATCGCACCCTGTGCTAGCATTATTACCTTTAAAAATTACGAATTACGAACTACGAATTACGAATTATTTTGACGCGCTACCATATCCCCTATTGCCTTCGTGCAATATACGTGAGGAGTAGTGCAGGTTAAACAGATGACAGAAGAATTTAATACACAACGTGCAGAAAATTTGATTGCGATCGCAGATCAATTTACCCAAGTAGGAAAGGTTACAGCCGTTAAAGCCTTTGGAAGTGGTAATATCAATGACACCTTCTTAGTCACTTTAGATTCCCCCAAAGAACAACATTTTGTCCTGCAACGCATCAATACACAGGTGTTTCGTCAGCCAAAACTGATTATGCAGAATATGCGTACCTTCACTGAGCATGTTCATAAACAGTTACAGCATATCTCCCTCAATCGTCGCTGGGAAGTACCGCGCGTACTATTAACTAAGGATGCTCAAGACCACTGTCAGGATGCAGACGGCTCATTTTGGCGGGCGATTAGCTTTATTGAAGGCTCCCAGTCTTTCGATACTATGCGCGATCGCTCACAAGCGAAAGAAATCGGTTATGCCTTGGGGATGTTCCACAACCTAATCAGCGATTTGCCACCAGAAAAACTCGCTGACACTCTTCAAGGATTCCATATTACACCGCTTTACCTCCAGCGTTACGAAGAAGCGTTGGCGAAAACTAGTGCTAGTCAATCTTCGGAAGTTAATTATTGTTTACAGTTTGTTAGCGATCGCCAAACCTTTGCACATATCCTAGAAAATGCCAAAGCTGAGGGCAAACTACCTCTGCGTCTGATGCACGGCGATCCCAAAATTAATAACGTTATGTTCGACACTGTTACTCAGCTAGCCGTCAGTGTCATCGACCTCGACACCGTTAAACCCGGTCTGGTACATTACGATATTGGCGATTGTTTGCGATCGGGCTGCAATCAGGCTGGAGAAGAAACAGAGAATTGGGAAAGTGTTCATTTCGATACTGACCTTTGTCAGGGAATCTTACAAGGCTATCTCTCTGTGGCAAAGGCGTTTCTTACCGATAATGACTATGTGTATATATATGATGCCATCCGTCTCATTGCCTTTGAATTAGGATTGAGATTTTTTGCTGATTATTTAGCCGGGAATGTTTACTTTAAAGTTAAGCACCCAGAACATAACTTGGCAAGAGCGATCGTGCAGTTTAAGCTTACCGAAAGTATTGAATCTCAAGAAACGCAGATTCGTAACATTATCAAAGACTTGAAATGAACAACCAGACATTTTCCCTACAACCCTTCCCTTCTACTGAATCGCTGCCTAATTTGAAAATTGCAGGCAATATCAGCCGAAATGGTAATCAATTTGCCATCCACTATCTGCTTGAAGGCGATTTCAAAGAAATTGCGATTGCCCAACCATCAAATACATCGTCACGCAAGCATGAATTATGGAAAGACACCTGCTTCGAGTTTTTCCTTGGCATCAAAAATTCTCAACAGTATTGGGAATTCAACCTGTCCCCAAGTGGACACTGGAATGTTTATCGCCTTGATGGGTATCGTCAAGGAATGCAAGAGGAAACAGCTTTTGAAAATCTGCCTTTTAATGTTCAAAATCAATCTGATAGTTTAGCACTAGCCTTAAATGTTGATTTAGATAAAATCATTTCTATGGAACAAGCAATTGAAGTTGCCATTACTAGCGTTATTAAAGATAGAGATGGTGAAGTGACTTACTGGGCGTTAACTCATCGAGGCACAGAGGCTGACTTTCATTTGCGAGACAGTTTTATCATTGAGTTGTAAATACTATAATTTAAATTGCATCATTTTTATGGTAATAAAAGCTGCAAGCCCTCACCCTTGCTCCCTCCCCCCTGCCCCCTGCGATCTCAATGTGCAAATTAAATGCTAGCAATGGAGGGTTACTCACGAAATTTATACCGACTCTATTTTTGCACCCTGTCCTTGGTCTACTTCTGTTAACTTTTTCCCCAAAATCAGAACTGAAACCATCATTAATAAACTTGTCACCATAATGGTACTCACCACATTAGGATCGTCAAAATTGCTCGTACCTATTAATAAAGCAGCAGCAAAATTACGTTGAGCCGTTCCTACTCCTAAAACTCTTTGAGTATCAATACCAGGCCCACCCAGTAAATAACCCACAGCAAAAGAGAAGATAATAAAAATCGCACAAACAAAGATTACACCTGTTTTTAATAAAATGATAATCTCGTTAAAGTGGACTACTAGTCTTACTACTAAACCTAAAAGCAATCCAAAGTTAGATATTTTGAACGTAATTGCTTGAAAATTGAGGGCTATCTCTTCAGATTTTGCCTTAATAACTAACCCAATTCCTAACGGGGTTAACATCAACAATATTAAAGGTTTGGCAATATCCCAAGAATTAACTTGTACACCTTGCAAAACTAACGGTAGTGCAATCGGCATATAAAATACTGTGCCAAACATTAGCAACATCATTAACCCTGTAGAAAAAGCTAAATTACCCTTAACTATTTGAGCCAGTTTAGGTAAGGCTGGAGGGCCTGATGCTAACGCCATAATGATAAAACCAGCCTTCACTGGTTCGGTTACAGGTACTACTTGCAACAGCAAATAGATAAAAAGGGGTACAATTAAAAAATTTGCCACCAATGATAAAATAACTAAACGGATATTGCGGAGTGGTTCCCAAATCTGCTGTAAAGTTAACTTCAACCCTGTACCAAACATAGTGGCAACGACAAATGACAGAAATGCGAGTTTGTCAAGTATGGGGATAATTTCATTCATAATTTTTTGCTTTCGTGCGATCGTTTTTATGGATCTTGTAAGAGTAGATATAGAGGCAATACTTCTCGTTTTTTAGATTTTTAACTCAGAATCGGGTAAGGGTTAAAGGTTTTTTCTTTCCCTTTTCCCCTTAACCGAGAAGTATTGGATGCAGAGGTGTAAAGACATTTTGTATAGACGTTCCTGGTAACGTCTATACCCCTAAACTTATTTCAGGTTCAGAGTAACTTTCTGTAAATTACCTGTAAAAGCAAACGGTACTTGATAGGTGTCAACTACAGGTGTACCTGTATCTCGACCAACATCAAAGGTTTCATCTAATGCCACACGATAAGGTATGGTTTTTTCAATTCGACCTTGAGCTACCTGTTGATTGTTAATGAATAATTTCCCAGTTCCTCCTGCACCAACACCACCGTCATAATCAAAATCAAATCCTATTGTTGCTTTCCCTGGGGGTAATTTTTCAGGAGATTGAATAATGTATCGCTCTGCATTTGCAAAATTGTAGGTATAGGTTGGTTTACCATCTTCAAGAAAAAAGCCCCAACCAGCAAAGCGTCCACCTTGAGTTAACAAGACACCCTCAGCACCATTTTCTGGAATCTCTACATCAGCCTTGATGGTGAATGATCTGTTTTTGAGGTTTGGGGCGCTACCTTCGGGGATTGGTACTGCACCAGGATAGTAAACAAATGTGGTGCGTCCTGCGTCTAAAGAGGGGCGAATTTTGACATCAAACCGTTCAGAAACGCGATCGTCTAATGGTAAAACTTTGTGTTTACGGGCTTCTGATAAAAACAACTTTTGCAGTTTTTCCAGTTTCTCTGGATTTTTGTCTGCGAGGTTATTTGCTTCGCTGAAATCTTCCTCAATATTGTATAGTTCCCAAGGATCTTGCTCGAAATCAGCATTGATTGTCCCCTGCCAAGGCAAGCGCGGGTGACGAGCCGCAGCTATCCATCCGTTATTATAAATAGCTCGGTTTCCAAACATCTCGAAATACTGAGTTTTGCGTTGAGAAGAAGCATCAGGATCATCAAATGTGTAGACTAGGCTAGTACCTTCAATTTTCTGTTGTTTCACCCCGTTAACTTCAGTAGGTAAAGTAATTCCCGTCGCTTCGAGAATTGTAGGTGTAATGTCAATGACATGATGGAATTGGCTGCGGAGTCCACCACGATCTTTAATTTGGTTGCCCCAAGCAACTACTAAAGGATTACGAGTACCACCAAAGTGAGAGGCAATTTGTTTTGTCCATTGAAAAGGTGTAGTTCCTGCCCAAGCCCAGCCTGCATGATAATGATTAAAGGTTTTGGGACTACCTAAGTCATTCAAGGAAGCTAAAAGTTGTTCTTGGCTTTCCGGTATTCTGTTAAAGATTTTCAGCTCATTGACGCTACCAGTTAAACCACCTTCGGCACTAGCGCCGTTATCACCAACGATATAGATTACTAAGGTGTTATCTAATTCCCCAAGTTTGTCTATAGCATCAATCAACCGTCCGACTTCATAGTCTGTATGTGCTAAAAATCCTGCAAAGACCTCCATTTCATGGGCATAAATTTTTTGTTCCTCTTGAGATAGAGAATCCCAAGCGGGGAATTCTTTGGCACGGGGAGTAAGCTGGGCATTGGCAGGAATTACACCCAGTTGTTTCTGACGGACAAAGATTTCTTCCCGCAATTTATCCCAACCTTGGTCAAATTTGCCTTGATACTTGTCAATCCAGGCTTTAGGGGCGTGGTGGGGGGCATGGGTAGCACCGGTAGCCAGATAGGTGAAGAAAGGTTTCTCAGGAGCAATGGATTGTTGAGAACGAATCCAGGCGATCGCATGGTCTACTAAATCTGGAGTTAAATGGTAATCAGGATTGTTGATTGGTGGTGCAACCCGCTTGGTATTTTCTACTAAAGCCGGACTCCATTGGTTAGTATCACCACCCATAAAACCGTAAAAATACTCAAATCCTAAACCTGTTGGCCAGCGATCGAAAGGCCCCACTGCACTGGTTTCATAATCTGGTGTATTGTGCCATTTACCAAAAGCCGCAGTATTATAACCATTTTGACGCAGCACTTCTGCCACAGTGGCCGCACTCTTGGGTAAAATAGTCGTGTAACCTGGATAACCGGTTGCTAGCTCTGCCACTACACCTGTACCCACAGAATGATGATTGCGCCCAGTTAACAAAGCTGCCCTGGTAGGTGAGCAAAGGGCTGTAGTGTGGAATTGGTTGTAGCGTAATCCTTTTTCCGCTAAACGAGTCAGATTGGGGGTTTCTACAGAACCACCAAAGGTACTTGCCTGCCCAAAACCCACATCATCCAGTAGCACTAATAAGACATTAGGAGCATTTTTAGGAGCGGTAATTGGGGCGGGAAAATCGGGTGTTGACTCTTTGTAAGTTGTGCCAATTTCACCTTCAAAAGACGGTGGACGAATAGGGAGAACCTTTGATGTAGCTGCTAAGGCAGGGTTACTAACTATCAACAAGGTGATGACTAGAGATAGAGCGATTGCCCGGAAAATTAAACTCAACATACAATAACCTTTTATAGCTATTTTTTTCTCACGCAGAGACGCAGAGGTACTCCAGAGGACTTAAGAATGCAATCTAATGAAAATTGCTTTAAACTAGGTTCTTCACCAAGCGAAACCCGATATGGGTAGTTCCTGTATCGGGAGCTTGAGATTCTCGTGCGGCTGGACGGTAGCGGCTGCAATAGTTCGGCGCACATAGATAAGAGCCGCCTTTGATTACATGAAGAGCAATCTCTGTAGGTTTTTTTGGGTCAAAACTTTTACTTGCTCCTGTGGGGTTAACACTGTGAGCTTTGTTGTCATGTCCTAAACTGAACCAGTCGGAAGTCCATTCCCAAACATTACCGGCCATATCGTAAAGTCCATAACCATTGGCCGAAAAAGAGCCTACTTTTGCCGTTCCTATATAACCATCAGCTTTGGTATTGAAAAAAGGGAAAATCCCCTGCCAGGTGTTGGCTTTTTTCTCCGAATATTGATTACCCCAGGTATAAGTTGCACCATCTAAGCCACCACGAGCCGCATATTCCCACTGTGCTTCTGTTGGTAAGGATTTTCCTGCCCATATTGCATAAGCTAGGGCATCCTCGTAAGCAATATGCACAACTGGGTAGTTTTCTTTACTTACAACAGTGCTATAACTGCCAAAAGGATGCTGCCAGTTAGCACCAGGTGTCCAATGCCACCAACTGAGAAATTGGACTTGCTTAATACCTTGTTTTGGCTGATGAAACACCAGAGAACCTGGTAATCTCTGCTCATCTGGTAAGTCGGGAAACTGCTCTTTTGGCAAAGGGCGTTGTGCAACTGTTACATACTTTGTTGCTTTGACAAACTCAGCAAATTGGGCGTTTGTCACCTCGTATTTATCAATGCAGAAGGAGGTAACTGTAACATTTTTCGCTGTTCGCTCTTCCACAAAACCCGAATCATCCGCTCCCATATTGAAAATACCTCCAGGAATGAGTACCATCTCTGGAGGACAGAGATTAACGGTAACTGCTAATGCGGATAAATTGCTCAATAGTGATATGAGTGCAACTAGCTGAATCAGCAGTAGCGTTAAAAAGCAATGTTTTTTTCGCATTTTACGCCGATGAAACTGTTAAACCCAGAATACGGAAAAATCTCTGTTGCAAAATAAAGTTATGAACTCACTCCTACTAGTTAAATTATTTAGCGTTGCTGATTAGATATATAAATCTTGGTGGAGAAACGTTGCAATAGAACATCTCTATATAAGGTTTTGAAATCACGCAAAATCATTTTCATACCTGAATTTAGCAACGCCAACTGTTTGACTGGCAAGCTTACCAGCGCTTATAATACTAATTATCGATTGATTTACTGTACTATATCAGGAGTATTCCATAGTCTTTACTAAAAAACAAGTATTTCAGCAAATATTTCTTCTCAAAATTTAGAGTCAAAATACCCCATAATTTAATACTTGTCCATAGCTTACTTCTCTTCGTAGCGCGTTCATTGTCGGGGCGCTCAATGCTTTAGAAGGGAGTGTTCCCAATCAGACTTGTCCAAAATTTATGTGCATCACAAAACTAGCACCTAAGCTGCCGAATATTTAATTTGCACGCCCGATTTGATAGATTATCTTTGCGGAGTTGTTCATGTCAAGCCATCAATTACCTTTCCAGCGTCCAGATGAAGAAGTACAAGCTTCTTCTGGCGACTCCCTCACCATCGCCCGGAAACAAGAAGTTGTGCAACTTCTCAAGCAGATTAGCGATCGCACCCTAAAAAATGACATTATTAGTCTGGGCATGGTGCGAAATCTGCGGATAGTTGATGATTATATATATTTGCGTTTGTATATTGGTTCACATCAACATCAATTAGAAACCGAGATTCAAACTGTATTATCATCCCTAACTTGGAGCAAAAAAACTTACATTCAACTCTGCACCATTCCAGGAGTAAGAACAACTCTAGCAGTTTCTAGTGGTAAGGGGGGTGTGGGGAAGTCTACCACTGCGGTTAATTTAGCAGCAGCTTTACAATTGGCTGGGGCAAAAGTCGGTCTGTTGGATGCTGATGTTTACGGCCCCAATGTTCCCCAAATGCTGGGACTGGGTAAATCTGAAGTGAAAGTTATTGATACTCCCAATGGTCAAAGGTTTGTACCATTAGAAGCCCACGGTATTAAAGTTATGTCTGTGGGACTGTTGGCTGAAGCAGATCATCCTTTAGCTTGGCGCGGCCCAGTTTTACATAAAATCATCACCCAGTTTATCCATGAAGTCGAGTGGGGAGAACTGGATTATTTATTAATTGACCTTCCTCCTGGTACTGGTGATGCTCAAATTACTATCGTGCAAGAAAGCCCGATTTGCGGGGTAATATTGGTAACAACTCCTCAAAATGTGGCAATTTCGGATGTCCGCCGCAGCGTTTATATGTTTCGTCAAGTTGGGGTTCCTGTTATCGGTATTATCGAAAATATGAGCTATTTCATGGGGAATGGTGGCGAAAAAATTCCGATTTTCGGTAGTGGTGGCGGTCAAAAGTTAGTAGAAGAACTCAAAGCACCTCTTTTAGGGCAGATTCCCATTGATCCCCTCATCTGTAACGGCGGCGATGTCGGAGAACCCCTAACACTCGTTGACCCTAACTCCAAAGCTAGTCAAGTATTTGTGCAAGTTGCTGGGGCATTAGATGCTACTTTTTCTGGTTCTATGTGAATATTTTATCAAAAAATACGGTAAGTTGCTCGTTTTAGCGTAGTATTGAATGTGCTTATAGTTCTGAAGGTCAAAGACATCGTTTGGAACAGTAATAAATCCTTAAAGTTCCTCCCCACTTCTAAAAGCTTATGGACATCAATACCCAACGGATAAAAACTGATGTACTTGTCATTGGTGGCGGTACAGCCGGAACAATGGCTGGAATTAAAGCCAAACAAGCAAATCCCGATGCAGAGGTGCTGATCTTAGAAAAGGCTAACATCCGACGGAGTGGTGCGATCGCAATGGGTATGGATGGGGTAAACACCGCAGTCATTCCCGGCCATTCTACTCCAGAACAATACGTGCGCGAAATCACCTTAGCTAACGACGGCATTCTCAACCAAAAAGCTGTATATCAAACAGGTAAATTAGGTTATGAAGTCATCCAAGAATTAGAAAGTTGGGGAGTGAAATTTCAAAAAGATGTCCAAGGCAACTATGATTTAAAACAAGTGCATCGCGTCGGTAAATATGTCTTACCCATGCCAGAAGGTAAAGACTTAAAAACCATTCTTACCCGCCAAGTCAAACGCCACAAAGTCAAAGTGACAAATCGTGTCATGGCAACAAGGGTATTAGTTAAAGAAGGTCGTGCTGTTGGTGCAGTGGGATTTGATGTCAGGAACGGCGATTATATTGTCATTCAAGCCAAAGCAGTGATCTTGTGTACAGGTGCTTGCGGCAGATTAGGATTACCTGCTTCTGGCTATCTCTACGGCACTTACGAAAATCCTACCAATGCCGGAGATGGCTATTCAATGGCTTATCATGCAGGAGCAGAACTCAGCAATATTGAATGCTTTCAAGTTAATCCTTTAATTAAAGATTATAACGGCCCTGCTTGTGCTTATGTCGCCGGGCCTTTTGGCGCTCATACTGCCAACGCCGAAGGAAATCGCTTCATTAGTTGTGACTATTGGAGTGGTCAAATGATGTTGGAAATCTGGAAAGAATTAAACTCTGGTAAAGGGCCAGTCCAACTGAAAATGACCCACCTTGATGAAGATACAATTGCTGAAATTGAATCAATACTTTGGGCAAATGAACGACCAAGTAGAGAACGCTTTCATCAAGGCAGAAATGAAGATTACCGCACTCACGGCGTAGAGATGCACATTTCCGAAATTGGCTTATGTAGTGGTCATAGTGCCTCTGGTGTGTGGGTAAATGAAAATGCTCAAACAACCATCCCTGGTTTATATGCAGCTGGAGACATGGCCAGCGTTCCCCATAATTATATGATTGGGGCATTTGTTTTCGGTCGCATAGCCGGAACTCATGCCATTGAATACATCCAAGATTTAGATTTTATCGAACCAGATGTAGATTTTTTAGAAACAGAAAAAGCCAGAATTTATGCCCCGTTAACTCGCCCTAATGGTGTACCTCATACCCAGGTTGAATATAAATTAAGACGCTTAGTTAATGATTATCTGCAACCACCAAAAACAGGTAATAAAATAGAGATTGGTTTGAAACATTTCGTTCAATATCAAGAAACATTAGATTTAATAGGCGCTCGCGATCCTCATGAATTGATGCGTAGTCTGGAAGTTCATTTTATTCGGGACTGTGCAGAAATGGCAGCCAGAGCATCATTATATCGTCAAGAGACTCGTTGGGGCCTTTATCATTACCGCTTAGATTATCCAGAAAAGAATGATGAAGAATGGTTTTGTCATGTCAATTTAAAGGAAGATGAATTAGGGCAAATGGTATTGTTTAAGCGTCCTGTAGATCCTTACATTGTGGAAGTAGATACAATTAAAGAATCGTATAGTGTTGCAGTTAAGTAATACCAATTCCAGAAAAAAATGCAACAGATGCGTAGGTTGGCTTGAACGTAGTGAAATCCAACAATTACAAGGCTTTAAGGTGTTGGGTTTCGTCCCTCAACCCACATCTTAGTTCCTAAGCAAATCCAAGTTAAAGACATTATTTGGAATGGTAACTCGTAATATCTCATGTCGGAAGTTGTGAAGTCAGATATAAAAGTACGAAGTTGTCTGCCCTCAGATGCAGAGAGCGTCTTAAAAGTACACCGAGCTGCGATTCATGAAACTGCTTCATCGTGTTATCCAAAAGAAATTATTCAAGATTGGGCATCTCCAATTACGCCCTCTAAAATTAAAGCCTTTGCAGACAACACTGTTGTTGGGGAAGAAACCCGAATTGTAGCAGAAATTAATGGTCTAATTGTGGGCTTTGGTGCAATTTTTGTCAGTAATTACGAACTACGTGCTGTGTACGTGTCTCCAAATTTCGGTCGTTCTGGAGTAGGAACTGCAATACTTCAAGAGTTAGAGCGATTAGCACGTGAGCAGGGATTGCCGGAATTACATCTGAACGCTTCGCTCAACGCTGAACCGTTTTATCAAGTTAATGGTTATATGAATGAAGGTTTTGAAGAACATACCCTACGTTCTGGTCGAAAAATGCCATCTATTCGGATGAGAAAAAAATTGTAATTATAGTATCTGAAAATTCATTAGCAATTCAATAAACTTTCTAAAATGCTTGAATTAATTAATCCAATTTGTGATTTGTATTCAGAGTTTATTAATATAGTGTTGAAATATCAAAAGTTTGGTGAATCACATCTATCTGATCAGAATAAGCTGACGTTAATTAAAGAAAATTTTTCCGCCTATATTCAATATTTAGCCATCTCCTGTAGGTTGGGTGAAATGTAGTGGAACCCAACACATGATATCGGGAAAACAGAAAATATTTACAGTATATCAACCTCTCAATTTATTGAATAAAATCAATGCTAAACCTATTTTATATATTTAATTATTCACTAAGACTAATATCACTTGATGTTGGCTTACGGCACAAGGTAAATTATTAATTGTGTTGCTAAAATACTAACTTGCGCCTCCACGAAACCTACAATAAATACTAACATATTTTTGATTTATTCATTTCAAATTGATTACATGATTTTGGGGATTTTCTAATATGCTTATATATAATTCAATTGGTCAACAATACTCCAAAACTCGCGTTCCTGATATCCGTATTGTCAATAAATTAATTGATTTACTCAATTTACCCAAAGGTAGCATTATTGCTGATATTGGCGCTGGTACTGGTGGTTACAGTCTAGCGCTAGCTAATAAAGGATTTCTTGTTAATGCTGTTGAACCTTCTGTAGTTATGCAAAAACAAGCAGTAGAACATCAGCAAATTAAGTGGTTTACTGGCTATGCAGAAAATTTACCTCTACCAGATCAGTCTGTTGATGCTGTTATAAGTATCCTGACAATTCATCACTTTTCTCATCTCGAAAAAGCTTTTCTAGAAATGCACAGAATAATTAGAGATGGGGCAATAATTTTGTTAACTTTTGATATTAGATTAGCTCAGAAGATATGGCTTTATGATTATTTCCCCTTTTTGTGGGAAGATGCCTTACGATTCTTACCACTTAACGAACAGATTAATTTAATTCAGAGTAATACTAAAAGGCGTGTTGAAGCCATAACCCTTTTGTTACCATACGATTTATCGGATTTATTCGCAGCAGCAGGCTGGAGACGACCAGAGTTATATCTTCAAGCAAAAGTACGTGCGGGAATATCATCTTTTGCATTAGCTAATCAAGATTTAGTAGACCAAGGAGTAAAGTTACTTACAGCAGATTTAAGTAGTGGGGAATGGAGAAAAAAATATGGTGATATTCACAATTTGACAGAGATTGATATAGGCTATCGTTTTATCCGTGCAACACTTACTAACTAATTACAGCTAAAAATCATGACAAATCAATTCACTGTGGTTGAGCAGCTTAAAATTAAACAGGCTGAGATTAAAGATGCAGAGAGAATAGCTATTCTTTGCGACGAACAACTTGGATTTACTGTAACAAATCAACAAATAGAACAACGTCTTGCTAAAATTCAAAATAATAGTTCTCACGTTGTGTATGTTGCGACTTTAGCAAATGAATATGTAATTGGCTGGGCACATGCTCATATTTCTGACTTGATAGTTAGGCAAGCTTCAGCAATTATTTGGGGTTTAGTTGTAGATAAAGATTATCGACATAGTAGAATTGGACGTTGTTTAATGCAGCAAATTGAGCAGTGGGCTTTTCTGGCTGGATGTGATAGTGTTTTGTTAACTTCTAATATTAAACGCAAAGATGCACACTTGTTTTATGAGAAAATTGGTTATAGGAATATCAAGCAATCATTAACTTTTCAGAAAAAATTGCTTGAGTGCGATCGCTCTCTCTTGTAGGTTGGGCGGAACGTAGTGGAACCCAACACATGATATTGGGAAAACAGAAATATTCATCCTATGATAAACTATCAATTGATTGTAAAAATTAATTCTAAACCTATTTTATAT
>NZ_JACKZS010000169.1 GCF_014222285.1 Nostoc sp. UCD121 | reverse complement strand
TTGTTGGGATTCTGCAAATATGCGTTCTCGGTAGTTTTCTTTGAGCCGAATTTTTACCGGAGCTAAGTCTTGTTTATCTGTCATTGTTTGTTATAACTTCACTTTCCAGATGTGTTTGGTTAATTCTTGCTCGTAATGGTTTTTGCCATAAAATAATTTTGCAAGAGGTCTATTATGAATATCCAAAACTGGATGGCGAGTGTTTTCAGCAGTTTTTGGACTGGCTATCTGTGCAATTAGGTAGTGATTACGCTATTTTACAGATTGATCAAGCACCTGCTCATACAAGTTCTGCAATTGTTTAGCCAGAAAATATTATTCCTCTGTTTCAACCAGCTTCAGCCCCTGAACTCAATCCCATTGAAAGGAAGAAGGCAAGCTCTCAAGAAACCTCTCAAAAATCAACTTTTCTCTTCTTTACAAGCTTTACGCGAGCGCATCCAAGAAATATTCGACCAACTTACATTTGAGCAGGTAATTTCTGTCTCTTCTTATAACTTTATCCTGGAAGCTCTTTTCTATGCAGCTTCATATTAAATTGGTATAACGCTTCAGCAATCTGAATGAGATTCGATTCTTGGGCTATTTTTGGCTTCATGGCAAGACCATCTGGCAGCCAAGAAGCTAAATGGCTGAAATTCTTCCACTCTACATTTGATGATTTTGGACTATGAGTCATACTAAAAAAAGGCTCATAATTCCAGCGATCGCTAACTATATTTCCAAGCAGCCATTTGGCTAAGGAAATAGTTGAAACTGGGTTGACATTATTGGTGAAAACTTATTAGTAGGGAGGTGAAGTCATGAACCAGTCTCATGAGGAAGACAAAAATAAATTCCTTTACCCTCGTGGTCGCTACTACGGACAAGTTAAACCAGAAAACTTAGTATTTAATGCTAACTTGCAAGAATTTGCTCAAAAAGTTGGCATAATCACCAGTTTAGAAAGTAATGGTAAGCTTGACCCCAAAGAGGCTTATCAGCAAATTAAGGAACTTTGGAAACAGTTAAAGCGCAGTAAGAAGGAACTGGGAATTGGTGAGGAGCCATCGGCAACAGCCTGAAGTTATTCTAATTTCGAGGTAATCGCCTCAAACTCATTGCGCCTGAGTGACACCAGATTTAAATTAATGGTCAAGTAACTAATGGCACGCTTGTAAACGTGAAATTATCGCTAGGTCTGGGTGTGGGGGGTTGGGTGTCGGGTGTAGGAAAAAATATTTACCAGTGTGGATGTGAAGACTACCCGCGAATACCATTCACATAACCAGCCGTCAAATCGTTCTGTGGTGAGGTAAAAATCTGTTCTACTGTACCATACTCGATTAATCTTCCCATTTCTGCTTGTACCCAAAACAGGGCAGCGTAATCGCCAATGCGTCTAGCTTGAGCGAGGTTGTGGGTGACAATTACCACTGTGTAACGTCCTCGCAAACTGGCAATTAAATCCTCAACTACCCCACTAGAAATCGGATCGAGGGCACTACAGGGTTCATCAAATAATAAAACTTCTGGTTGCAGAACTAAAGCACGAGCAATACACAAACGCTGCTTTTGTCCGCCAGACAGAGATAAGGCAGAGGTATGAAGTCGATCCTTGACTTCATTCCACAGTCCGACATCTTGAAGTGTGGTTTCAATCAGCCAATCAAGTTTTTCGCGGTTTTTGATCCCGTGTTCTTGTAGTGGAAATGCCAGATTCTTCCAGATTGAGAAGGGGAAAGGATTGGGCTTTTGAAAGATTGTACCCACACGCCGACGTAGGGCGATCGCATCTATCCGATTATTAAGAATTTCTAAACCATCTAAACGAATGCTTCCTACAACTTTGGTATGAGGTATTAAATCAGTCAAGCGATTGAGACAACTCAAAAAACTGGTTTTGCCACAACCAGAAGGCCCCACCAGTGCAGTAATCTTACCTGCTGCGATCGGCATGGTTACGTCTGTAAAAGCAGCTTTTTTGCCATAATATAAACTCAGCTGCTCGGTTTGCATTGAAGGCAGAGATAAGCGAGAATTTTGTCTAAGTTGCGATTTGTTCATTAAGATGTAATCCTCCTACCTAACCAAAATCGGGCTGTCCACGTTGCGATACCATTTACCAGCAACAATAAAATCAACAACACTAAGGCAGAGGCGTAGGCGTTAGCATCCCCACCAGCAACATTCATTGATAAATCGAAAATGTGAATCGATAGCGATCGCCCAGAATCAAGTAATGACTCTGGCATTCGATCTACATAACCACTGGTAAAAATCAGTGCGGCTGTCTCAGCGATCGCTCTGCCAATTCCCAGAACCAAACCCACAACTAATCCAGGTGTCGCTGCTGGTAATAGCAGTTTCCATAATGTGGTAGTGCGTGATAATCCTAAAGCCGCAGCCCCTAATCGATAATCAGCCGGAACACTCCGAAATCCTGCTTCTGTGGAACGAATCAGAATTGGCAACACCATACAAGCCAAAGTCAATCCACCGGACAAAATCGAAAAGCCTAATCCCAAGCGAATCGAGAAAAAGGCGTTACCAAACAAGCCAAAAACAATAGATGGGACTCCCGCCAACACATCCAAACTGCGACGCACTAAACGCCCAAAGACACTTTCAGTGGCTGTAAACTCGGCTAACAGTACGGCAGTACCAACACCAAGGGGGAGAGAAACCGCCATACAAACCCCCAATATCAGACAAGTAGAAATCAGAATCGGGGCAATTCCTCCCTCGCGTCCCGCATTTCGAGGTTCAGTTGTCAAAAATTCCCAGGAAATCTGCCCTACACCGTGCCACACGATATCGCCTAAAATCCAGCAGAAAACGGCGGTGACAAATAAAGCGATCGCCCAAAGCACAAGAGTAGGTAGTAGAAGCGATTTTTTAGCCATAAATGTTTTTCCTGCTTATAACTTCGGCAACGCCTACTAAAGCGGCGATCGCCACCATCAGCAACAAGCCACTGACAAACAGTGCTGAACGGTGATTTCCTGTGGCATAAGCCATTTCTAAAGCAATATTGGCAGTGAGGGTACGAAGGGGGTCAAATAAGCTTGTGGGTATTTGGACGACATTGCCACAAACCATCAAGACTGCCATTGTTTCGCCAATGGCCCGTCCCGTTCCTAAAATCAAACCAGTAAATATACCAGACTTAGCAGCCGTTAAAACAACGCTTCTGATTGTTGCCCAGCGAGAAATTCCTAAAGCGGCTGCACCCTGTAAATACTCAGTCGGGACTTCAGAAAAACTGGCTTGTGCTGTTAAGGCGATCGTTGGCAAAATCATTAATGTCAAAATAGTAATTCCCGCTAGCAGGCTAGCTCCTGGTGGTTGGAGTTTAGCAATCAGTGGCACGAGGACGACCAAACCCCAGAACCCGTAAACTACAGAAGGAATACCTGCCAGTAACTCAATTAACTGCCGATAAAATCCGCCAACCAAAGGAGGAGCATAATACTGACAAAATATTGCCGAGCCAATCCCTAAAGGTGCAGCCAACAGTACAGAACCGAGTGTCACCAACAGACTTCCCCACAGCATCGGCATCAGGTTATATAATCCTTCAGCTGGATGCCAAGAGCGATCGCTGACAAAATGCAACCATCCTACCTGTCGCAGTATTGGCAATGCTTCGAGTAATAAGAATCCGGTAATTAAGACAACAATAATACTTGTGATTAGAGCTAATAACCGTAATATCCACAGGAGAACGATATCACTTTGAGACGGGGACAAAATCTTGCTTTTTAACAATTTCATGGACTTGCGGCGACTGTGCAAACTCAATAAATGCTCGCTCTAACCCTGCCGGCTGAGTTTTAGTAACCAAATTCAGGGGACGGGAAAGTGGAAACTTCCCATTTCGGACATTTTCTGTGGTAGCTGCGACTCCATTTAAAGGCAATAACTTAATCGGATCGCCGTTGTTGATACTAAATTCAGCAGTACCAATAGATACATATCCAATAGCGTTAGGATTACCTGCTACTGTCTTAATGCCTTGCTGATTGTCCCCAATCACAACCGATGATTTGATATCGCTATTCTTGAGTTTGAAGTAGCCAAGAAACAATTCGAGGGTAGAACGTCCCTCAGCTTTGTTGACAACTGTAATCGGTGCATTTTTGCCACTAACTTGTTGCCAGTTGTTAATCTTACCAGTGTAAATATCGATAACTTGTTGATTTGAGAGGGATTTTATGGAATTTTCTTTATGCAAAATAATGCCAATTCCATCGCGGGCAATAGCAAAAGCTTGTAAGTCTTTTTCTTCCTCTTTGAGGCTACGAGATGCCATCCCAATGTTAGCAACGCCTGTACGCGCATCAGCAATACCGCGAGATGAACCTCCTGTTTGCACATCCACTCGTACATCAGGATGCTCTGATTCAAATCGCTTACCAATTTCTGCTGCCAACGGTGCTACTGTACTAGAGCCTGTTAAAACTAACTTTCCCTGTAATTGATTGGTTGGTTGAGTAGCTGTTTTTGAAGATTGTGTACAAGATAATAGTCCCAAGCAAATTGTGAAACCGACAGTAATAAATGCTAGGGTTTTGAGTTGTTTCATCGAAAAATTGCGTCTAAATTTTTATTCAAAACAGAGCAGACAACAGCCTAAATCAATTGCTTTAGCAGTGTTGACCTGTCGAATCGTCGGTACAAAATGATAAAGTACTGCCTTGCCATCTCGTGTCGCCTCCACAAAACCTGCTTCCCGCAAAATTTTTAAATGGTGCGATAACAAACTCTGCTCTAGCTTCAAGACAGCATTCAGTTCTCCGACGTGTTTCGGGCCTTCCATGAGAATTTTCACAACAGATAGACGTGTCGTATCTGCTAAAGCTTTAAGTTGACGGGCGCAAAAGTCTGTAGATGATGCATTTTTAAAGTTCATCACTTATCCTTACTATGGCTTGAATAATTATTGATATGAAAAATTTTTCAAACCTTCTAGAGTCTATCATATTTCTTTTTCCAGAGTGATAGAAAGTGCGGAACGGATCGCACAATTACAGACGATGCATGAATAGCGATCGCAATTCAGATCATGATTCATCGGATTCAAGACGTTTGCCCAAGCTGATAACATCGTCAATAACATATCCCAAACGTTCATAAAATCTAATAACTTCGCTATTTGTAGTCCGCACTAGCAAATTAATTTTCGGACAACCTGCTTCCACAAGGAGTTGTTCGGCTTCTAAAATCATCAACCTTCCAATTCCTTGACCTTTTTTTAATTAAAAGTTAAAAATTAAAAATGTAAAAAGAATAATAATTTTTAATTAATTAATTTGGGGTACAAGCCCCCACTGAATCTTTGATTCAGTGGTCTACAATAAGTGGTGGGTTCAAGCCCCCACTTATTGCAATTTTTAATTAATAATTTTTAATTTTTAATTGGAGCGAAGCGACTTGACGCTGATATTGTGGGGCAACGGCAAGGTAATTTATCCAACCTCGATGCCCCTCATACCCTGCCATAACTGTTGCTATAAGCTCCTGCCCAGTTGTACCTACAAGAAAAAGATGGGGTTGTACACAAAGCTTTCGCTCAATGTCCTTTTTGGGATCATTCCAGGGTCGAGTTAAACCACACCGCATCCATAGGGCAATGACGGCAGACTCATCAGTAAGTTCAAAAGTTCGGATCTCTATGTCCGCCATAGTAATCATGCTATTTGCATAGCATCGCTATGATCACACTACCTTGGTAAACCATCCCGTCGATTTGCGCCCTACACAAAGCATAAGCCAAGAATTAACTAATCATTCTCATAGCAAGAATTGCTATATATTTTTATGCTTGCTTTTTACTCTGGTTCATGAGACTATTAAGCTTCATTAAATACGATAGCTCGACCGATTAACAGTATTTTATTAAAAAGTAGTTCCAGTAACTAAAACAAGCAGTTGGAAATAGAAGAAGTAAAATATCAGCTTAATCTTGAATCAAGAATACCGGAAATTTACAGATTGCTCCAGTAGCAAACACATCAAAAAAGCAATGATTACATGACTTAGCGAAAAACTAACTTTGCCACAACTAAAAGCAACCTGTAAAGCAGTCACAAATCTATACAGAAGACTGATCTAACTTGTTAATGCCTAAGTCTTGGGGGATAAAACTATGACATCATCAAAGACCTCTAACATTCTTGGTCGGCTTGACCCCTTTGAAGTATCAATCAATAAGCGTAACTCCTTTGTTAGCAATGTCTGGCGATTGCGGCACTGGATGGCTCCGTATCGCTGGCGCATTGCGTTAGCTCTGGTGTTTACAATGCTTTCGGCTACATCTGCCGTCTTGATACCAGTCGTAGTGAGCCGGGTGGTAGTAGACGGTATCTTGATGCATAATTACCGGACTGATCTACCAGATTATGGACAAACGGCATTAATCCAATGGTTATCAACCACATTAAACATCGAACAAATAATTGCTGCCATCCTTGTTGGTTTACTTTGGGTACTGCTGTGGTCTGGCTTTGGGTATGCCTTTCGCTCTCAACTGTCTTATGCAGCACTGTTGGGTTTGAGTGACTTGCGCCGCGATTTGTTTGCCCATGTCGAGCATTTGCCATCTGCTTTTTACGATCGGGTTATGGTCGGGCAGGTATTGACCCGGATTACCAACGACATCGAGAGTTTGTCCGAACTTTTGACTGGTGTCGGTGCGTTGGCTGGAGAATTAATTCCATTGGTTGTTGCTGTAAGCGTAATGTTATCTTTGGATGCGATGCTTGCCGTAAAACTATCACCTTTTATGTTGTTTGTGGCGGGTGTAATCGTAATTTTTAGACGTTATTCTAGTTCGATCTATCAAGTCATCCGTAGCACTTTATCGCGTCTCAACGAGCATTTGCACGAACATCTATCAGGTATTGAGATTGTGCAGATGTCCGGGCGAGAAGCACTGAGCTTTCAACAGTACTCTGCTATTAACCAAGCCAATCGGGTAGCTGAGACTAAGGCTATCATGGCAGAGACTGTATACAATCCGATCATCGACAACATATCCTATTTAGCGATCGCTAGTATCTTGTGGTTAGGCGGGCAACACGTACTTAACCAGACTACTACCCTGGGATCGGTCGTGTTGTTCTTGCAATTTAGTGATATGTTGTTCCGTCCAATTGTGGCTTTGGGGGATCAAGCAAATGCGGTGTTTCGAGCGGCGGCAGCTTGCGATCGCATATTCGGGTTGTTGGACTGGAACGAATCTTTGTCCGTGCCGTTGCAACCTGTACCCTTACCTGAAGGTTTGCAAGGTCGAATTGAGTTTCGCGATCTGAATTTTTGTTATGAAAACGGCGAAACAGTTATTCGTCACTTCAGTCTTTCTGTAGCACCAGGAGAAAACATCGCCATAGTCGGGCCCACTGGTTCTGGCAAGACGACATTGACGCGGCTCATCTGTCGTTTTTACGATGTGCCTGAAAATAGCTTATTCATAGATGGCATCGACATCATGCAGATAGATCCTGCACAGATCCGTAAGCGTGTAGGTATCATCTTTCAAGACTTTCATCTTTTCCCTGGTACTGTCTATGACAACATCGCCTTGGGTAATCCAACTATTACGCAGGAAGATGCCCGAAAAGCCGCTGAACTGATACAGACCCTAGATTTCATTGAAGCCTTGCCACTAGGCTTTGATACGGTATTGGAAGACCGTGGCCAAAATCTATCGCAAGGACAACGCCAGTTATTAGCGTTTACTCGTGTCATTGCCTTAAATCCTGAAATTCTGATTCTGGATGAAGCCACTGCTAGTATTGATCCGGAAACTGAAGCTGCTATACAAGCAGCTTTGGTGAAAGTAACAGCCAACAGAACTTCTATCACTATTGCCCACAGATTACAGACTATTCGCCGAGCAGACCGCATTGTGGTTTTAAATCATGGTCAACTAGTGGAGGTAGGAAACCACAAGGAATTAATGCTTCGTAATGGTTTTTATAAAACCCTTTATGAAGCGCAATTGTACAAACGTAGACGTGAAAACACATCATCCCGCCTAACTCAGGATGTCTAAATATTGAAGCAATTTTTCAGAAATACGTTTGGACAAAAAATGAATCTTAACTAAAGTGATTTGCCAACTGTATTAACTTTATTATTTGATTGGGAATTACAAGCTGTAAGTCTTATTAATATAAATTGCTGTGATTGAGTAATTTGACAAAATAATTGCTTTTGTCTAATAGAAATGTTTCTCTATACAGCCAAATTAAACTGATAATAGCTGACCAAGAAAATGAAATCAAATTTACATACTTTAGCTGTGTTACAGCGAATTTTTTACTACTTCAAACCTTATCGTTCCCAGTGGCTAATAGCAGTAATAGCTCTTCTGAGTGTTCATGTTGTTGAAGCTGTCATTCCTATCTATTTAAAAGTCGGTATCGATTTGATTTCAAAACAGGATGAAAATATTTTATTACCGACTCTGGCGATACTTGGTTTGACAGTTGTGCGCTTTGCTATCCTGCACTTTGGTCGTCGCAAAAATGCACTGATTTCAATTTACATATCTTATGATTTACGGCAAGCATTCTATGCACACTTACAAAGGCTTGGTCGTGGCTTC
The DNA here is from genome assembly GCF_014222285.1 of Nostoc sp. UCD121. Lineage (GTDB taxonomy): Bacteria > Cyanobacteriota > Cyanobacteriia > Cyanobacteriales > Nostocaceae > Nostoc. Next base: position 8,127 of record NZ_JACKZS010000169.1, on the reverse strand, counting down.
TATGCAAACTATCATTTGGGTGACTTGATTGCACGAGCGACTAATGACATGGAATCCATTCGTCGCTTTTTCCGATCTGGTGTGCATCGATTGGTGAGCCTTATTGGTGTGACGTTGATTGCCCCAATTTTTATGTTACAACAATCGCTCCAGTTGACATTGTTGCTCCTTCCTTTGTTAGTAGTAATAGTTGTTAACGGCTGGTATTTAGCTGGGCGTATTTTATTGGCATCGGCAGCGGTACAAGCGGGTTTTGGTAAGTTGACAGAAACAGTACAACAAAACCTCAAGGGTATCCGTACCATTCAGTCTCATGCCCAGGAACAGCGTGAGATTAACCATTTTACAGGCGTGTCAAATTGTTATGCGCTAGCTCATCAAAAGTTGATCAATTTGAACGCTATTCTCACTGCCTCCATTGTGCTGGGTAGTGGTTTGATGACCTTAATCGTTGTTGGTGTGGGTGGTAAGCAAGTCTTAGCTGGGCAAATCAGTGTTGGCACGCTGACAGCTTTCATCTTTTATTTAGCAATGATTTTGGGGGTGATCAAGGAAAGTAGTTTTGTTATGTATGCTTTGCTCAATGCTACTACTGCTGCAACCAGAGTATTTGAGATTATGGATGAAAAGCCAGAGATTGAAGATGTCCCAACAGGCTTATCAGCCCAGCCGATCAATGGCGAAATTGCAGTTGAAAATCTATTGTATAGTTACCCAGTTAGTGCTGGGCTGCCATCGCGTCTGGTTCTAGAACACATATCCCTGAGTATCAGCCCTGGCGAAATGATTGCTATTATCGGTCGTGTAGGCTCTGGTAAATCTACCTTGTTGCGACTGCTGGCCAGGCAATTGGAGCCTAATAGTGGACAAATCAAATTGGATGGGCAAGATTTAAAAGACGTTCCACTGAATCACTTGCGTCAGAATCTGTCATTTGTACCCCAAGATGCTTTCTTATTTGCAGCACCAATTTCAGAAAATATTTCATTCGATAAGCCAGATCGACCACCCGAATCTATTTGGCAGGCTGCTCGATATGCACAGCTTGAAGCAACAATTAACAAATTTAGTGCAGGTTTATCCACATTGATTGGCGAGCGTGGGGTAACTTTATCAGGTGGACAGAAACAAAGAACCAGCCTAGCTCGTGGGCTGATTCGCCAGACCCCCATCTTGCTGTTAGACGATTGTTTTTCTGCATTAGATACTAAAACTGAGGCTTTAGTTCTATCGCAATTGCGAGCGATCAGGAATGGACTTACTACAGTATTAGTTTCTCACCGTTTGTTGGCGACACGTTATGTAGATAGGATATACGTACTTGAGCAAGGGCATATCGTGGAAGCTGGCAGCCATAACGAACTAATTGCCCAGGATGGTTATTACGCCAAGCTAGTTAGTATGCAAGACGAAGCTTGAACTGTTGTGGCTCAAACTCAACCGCCCATCCCTCGCCCCCAAAAGACATTCCACCGTCAGCCTGACCCCACCGCCGCCAACCCCGTCAGCAACCGCCCCCGATAGAACTCCTGCTGTAACTCTGGGGAATTTCCGGTAAGCAACCGGCTGGATCAAAGCCCGAAACGTCGTAGCCAAGGGCGCTATTCAGGCTGGCAATCCCACTGTCATAATGTACTAGACTGTCCAAATGTTCACGCTTGGCACGCGCCTGTGCGACGGTTTCCCCCACGATGACTAAAGCACCTGGAAGGATTTTTATACTGTCTGGGTCACGTCCAATTGCCCGCGCCCGTCTCTATGTATGCTGACCGGGTGCATGAATGCACCCAGTTTTAATTGCTTCGATTTGCTCATCTTAAATGGGTTATTAGTGAATACAAGTCTTTAAGTATGGGAAAGACAGCCAATCGGGCGATCGCAAAGCCGTCGTAACCTTTACTACCCAAATTTTCTTGGGTCATATAGTAATTCTTTTTTGTTAATTTCCTTCGCGTTCTGTTTTGGAGTATGTCGAACGTATCTACATACTTCAGCCTCGATCTTTAGTCTTTCAATAAGGCTGAGGTATGTCCCCACTGTCCAGTAAAGACAAATTCCTTCAACGGCTTGCGGACACGGGGAGCCTGTTCACGATCGCGTAGTCCATCAGGGAGGCTTTGGGGATCGCCAGGATAACCAACTGTCACCACAGTTGCAGGCTCATAGTTTTCTGGAATTTGGTATATTTCTCTCGCGGTATCTCCATTAAATCCTGCTATTTGATGGGCAAATAAACCTAGAGAAGTTGCCTGAAGGATCAGGTTTTCTAAAGCCAGTCCGACATCATGAAATGCGTGTCTGTTTGTTTTCCCGTCGTCAGTAAGGATTTTAGCGACTGCAAGTATCAGTACTGGAGCGTTTTTCGCCCATCCTTGATTAAACTCAACCAAGGTACTAAGTAGACGATTGTATTCTGTTGAGTCATCTTTGGTGGCAACAATAAAGCTCCAAGGCTGATGATTGTAAGAAGAAGGTGCCCAACGAGCTGCTTCTAGCAATGAGAGTAGTTTATCCTGCTCAACTGAGCGATCGGCAAAAGCTCTAGGACTCCAACGACTCTGGATCAAGTCATGAACAGGGTATTGTGTTTGGGCAAGTTTCTGCGTCATTTTAATGAATTTCCTTATCGATACTCAGTAAGTTGTCAATTGAAGGAGGCAGGAGGCAGAAGGCAGGAGGCAGAGGGCAGAGGGCAGAAGGTAGGAGGCAGGAGGCAGGAGGCAGAAGGCAGAAGGCAGAAGGTTTTATTAATAAGGGGATTCAGACGATTCAGACCCCTCCTTAATAAGAGCGACCAAATTTTTAATTTGGTCGGGGTTTTAAACCCAAGTTCCCTTTAGTCACAGGCTTTAGTTAGGAGTCAGAATTCCCTTCTGCCTTCTGCCTCCTGCCCTCTGCCTTTCTTTGATAACTAGGATTAAGAAACGGAAACTTTTAGCCTTTTTTTTTTAAACTTAGCAAAGCTAACAATCTAGGCTTTCATTGATTTTTAGATGTAAATAGTGAGCCAGCATGAGCAATCCAGCATTGCAGGAGAGAAACAACTTTGTTGATTAATTGTATAATACGGTAAATTTATCGATTTATAGTACTATGTTTTCAGTGGCGATCGCTTCCTTTGATATATTGCATTTATTTCTCCATGCCCATTGACTATTTAGCGTGAAGGATTAACCCGTGGTCAAACTAATTTTACCGATAGAACTTACTGCCGAGATTGAGCCACACTTACCATCGGATACAAAATTTGTGCGGGTAGATAGTGATGGTAATTTTGATGGTGATGCTAGTGATGCGGAAATTTATCTCAATGGGTTCAAATTGAAGCCAACCACTCTACACAAGGTGCTGACAGCTGCTCCTGGAATACGTTGGCAACAGACTCCTAGTGCTGGTGTAAATCACATTTTGACACCGATTTTTCTCGAACACGATATTACTCTGACTAATGGCGCGGGGGTTCATGCAATTCCGATTTCGGAATTTGTCTTAAGTTTGATCCTCTATCACGCCAAGCAGTTACGGCAATTGCAAGCAGATCACGATCAACGCAAATGGGAAAAAAGCTGGTTAGTACTACCAGAGTTAGCAAATTCAACTGTGTTAATTCTTGGGACTGGAAACATAGGTCAGGCGATCGCAGCTCGTATTAAACCATTTGGGGCGAGAGTTTGGGGTGGTCGTCGTCGTCCTGAACCTCTACCAAATTTTGATAAAATCGTCGGCACAAATGAATGGCACGCATTGTTGCCAGAAGTTGACTATATAATTGTGGCGACACCTCTAACACCAGAAACCAAAGCTTTAATTGATGAAGCTGTACTGCGATCGCTACCCAGTCATGCTTATTTAATTAATGTCGGTCGCGGTGCAGTTGTAGATGAATCAGCATTAACTAAGGCTCTCACTGAAGGCTGGATTGCAGGTGCAGGATTAGACACAGTTTCTATTGAACCCCTACCGCCAGAAAGCCCTCTATGGTCGTTGCCTAATCTCTTTATTACACCCCATACTTCCGCAATTTCCCCAGCATTAAAAGGACGCATTACAAACCTGTTCCTTGATAACTTAGAGCGTTACCGAGGCAATAAGCCTTTACGGAATGTAGTCAATAAGGAAGCAGGATACTAAACAAATTTATACAGCGATGATATGAATACAAAAACTTTTCAAGTCTCGGCAGCACAGAGTGTAATTACCACTGATGTCTTAGTTCTGGGTGGCGGGCCGGCTGGCACTTGGGCAGCACTTTCAGCAGCAAAGCAAGGTGCCCGTGTCGTCCTAGCAGATAAGGGGTATTGCGGTACATCAGGAGCAACAGCTCCATCCAATACTGGCGCATGGTATCTTCCCAAAGGCGCAGAACGTGATGCAGAAATTGAGCGTCGGCTGTCTCGCTCATCAGGACTTGCCGATCGCCGTTGGTTGCAGCGTGTGATTGAGCAGGCACAAATAGGTTTAGATGATTTAGGGGATAACGGCTATCCTTTCCCTTTTGATGAGCAGGGCAATCCCTACCGTGCTAACTTGCGCGGGCCAGATTATATGCGCTTCATGCGCCAAAGAGCGATCGCAGCTGGTGTAAGCATTCTTGACCATCATCCCGCACTCGAACTACTTTGGGCCGATGGTGCGATCGCAGGTGCAGCAGGTATTCATCCGCGCACTGGGAATCGCTGGGAAGTCAGAGCAGGTGCGGTTGTGCTGGCGACTGGCGGATGCGCTTTTCTGTCTCATGCACTAGGTTGCGATGGTAATACTGGTGATGGTTATCTCATGGCAGCAGAGGCAGGAGTCAGGCTATCTGGAATGGAATTTTCCTCGCAATATGGCTTGTCACCTGCTCATACTTCCGTGACCAAGGGATTGACCTTTACCTTCGCCAGTTTTTATTTGGAGGATGGCTCTCCCTTACCGGAAACTGGGGAAGACCGAGCTGTACGTATTGCACGCCAGTTGGTTGCGGGTGAAAAAGTGTATGCCCTAATGAATCGCGGCAACTCTATCGAACATGAATGGTTGCGCCAAGGTCAACCTAACTGCTTTCTACCATTTGAGAGGATTGGTTTAGATCCATTCCAGCAACCCTTTCCAGTGACACTACGCTCCGAAGGAACTGTTCGCGGCGTAGGTGGACTGGAAATCATCAACAATGATTGCGCTACAAAAGTGCCCGGACTTTATGCCGCCGGTGATGCAGCCTCTCGGGAAAATCTTACAGGGGCAGTTTCAGGAGGGGGAAGCCCGAATGCATCTTGGGCGATCGCTAGTGGGACTTGGAGTGGTCGCGCAGCAGCACTTTTTGCTGCCTCTTTAGGCGACAAAGCCGGGACACGCTTGGTTCGTGGTTTAGGTCAAGCAGGTTTGCGTCCCCGTAAACAGCCGCTAGAAGATGAGCTAATATCGGAAGCGATTAGTGCTGTTCAGGCTGAAACCTTGCCGCTTGATGTTAATTTCTTTCGTTCTGGAGCGAGGATAGGGCTGTCACGTCAACGTTTGGATGCAGTATGGGCAGATATTAGCGATTATCTAGTAGGTGAAGGTCGCAATGCTCTACGCGCACGGGAAGCTGCGGCGATGGCGGCCACAGCTCGCTGGATCTGGGCGAGTGCGGATGCACGTAAAGAAAGTAGAGGAATGCACCGACGCACAGATTTTACAAAAACTGACGTGCAACAAACAAGAAGAATATTTACCAGTGGTATCGATGATGTTGTGGTTGTCGCAGAAAATCAGTTGCAAGAGGTAGCATAATGATTGAAATTGTTAATAGCGATCGCTGTATCGGCTGTGATATCTGCGTAAAAGTTTGTCCGCGCGATGTCTTTGATTCTGGAGACGATGGAATAGCTGTAATTGCTCGTAAATCAGATTGTCAGACTTGTTTTTTGTGCGAGTTGTATTGCCCTGTTGATGCGCTTTATGTGTCGCCTTATGCCGAACTGGATGATGAGGTTAATACAGAACAGTTAATTACCCAAAACTTGCTGGGTAGTTACACCCGTAACATGGGTTGGCATCATGGCAAAATGGGAGGCACTGACAAAGATCCAACTCAACAACTTAGAATTTTGAACAGGGCGAGACAGGATAATGCAAGATTGAATGAAACATAAGCAGCAGGGTTTTAACCTCTTTCGCGGAATTCCCCACACAGTTTACGTGCTGGCGAACTTTAGGCAAAAAGAGGTAAGGGACTTACGTGAAAATAAAGTACCAGTAAACCCAATACGGTTCGGTTAAGGTTTTTTGATGAAAATTCTCAAGCACAAAGACGCGATTTATCGCGTCTCTTGCCTTAACCGAACAGTAAGTATTGCCAGTAAACCGAGTTTCGACACTTCAATTACGCTCAGTGCATCGCTGCGCTCAACTCTCGACGCCTGAGGGTTGAGCGCAGTCGAAACCCGGTTGATTGGGACACTATTAACTCAAGGCTTTTAACCCGTGTAGGCGGGTTTTGCTTGTGTAGCCGTGACTTCCAGTCGCCTGGTGCAAGATTACTTTATGAAAAAAGTGAAGGTTTAAAACCTCGCCCGCAAGTGGCGCGAAACAGTCCTTGTATCCCAAGGTAGGTACAAACCCCGCCCCTAGCGTCGGGCTTGATTCAATTGCGAATTGCGTTAGCGGAGCGGGGCGTTAGCCCATTGCGAATTGCGAATTGGTTTCATGGGCGATTTCCAGATGGGTGCTGATGCCCTAGTATAGGATGGGGCGTGTAAGGTTCCTCTAAAAATTTGCGCTCTTCATCAGAAAGCTCTAAATCCACCGCCTCCACAGCCTCTTTAAGATGTTCTATCTTACTAGCGCCAATTATCGGAGATGTCACACCTGGTTGATGCAATAGCCAAGCTAAGGCAATTTGTGTGGGTTTCACACCCCGTTTTCCGGCTAATTCAACTACGCGATCGACTACTTTAAAATCTGAATCTTGATAGTAGAGATTGTGAGCAAATTCATCAGTTTTTGCCCGCAGTGTTTGGCCATGGTCTGACTTACTGCGATTCCCTGCTAAAAAGCCCCGCGCCAAGGGACTCCAAGGAATAATCCCAATCCCTTGATCTAAAGCTAAGGGTATTACTTCTCGTTCTTCTTCCCGATAAACTAGGTTGTAGTGATTTTGAATTGATACAAAACGAGTCCAGCCGTGAATGTCTGCTGTATAAAGAGCTTTAGCAAACTGCCATGCGTAAACACTAGAAATTCCTAAGTAACGGACTTTACCTGCTTTGACAATATCATGCAGTGCTTCTAGGGTTTCTTCAATTGGTGTTTCATAGTCCCAACGGTGAATTTGGTACAAGTCTACATAATCAGTCTGTAGCCGCCGCAAAGAAGCATCAATGCTGTCAAAAATATGTTTGCGAGATAGTCCTCGGTCATTAGGCCCATCGCCGACTTTGCCATGTACTTTAGTAGCAATCACAACTTGATCTCGTTTAGCAAAGTCTTTCAGCGCTCGTCCAACAATTTCTTCACTAGCACCCAAGGAATAGACATCGGCGGTATCAAAGAAATTAATCCCCAATTCCAAAGCCAGTTTGATAAATGGACGACTTTCTTCTTCTTCTAATGCCCATTCGCGCAATTTACGCAAACCATAAGTCATCGTACCTAGTGTAATACGCGATACTTTGAGTCCAGTTTTACCAAGATTTACATATTTCGTCATACGGTTTGCTCTACTTTTTGTTGGGATGCTTAATGGTTGTGATATTTCTATAGCCTTTTGACATTGATTTGCCTAGAGTATTGCAGAGCTATAAGCATTGCTTTGCAAAAGCTAGGATGAAAATACTATATATCAATCGACTTGCCGGAGTTAACAGCTATAATATTAAGAATTGCATATAAATGAGAAATATGGAACAGGAAATCAGGAAATATTTGGCAGAGAGGGCTGTTGGTAAAATCTCTCGGATCTGTAAAGCGATCGCCACCGTGAATCCAACCAGGGCTGCGGCGAAACCTCATAGTTCAAATAGTGTATACTTTTCAAATTTCAAGAAACTTTTTTAATATAGTTCTCTTTATCGATAGATTTAGAGTATTTGAAAATAATTAAGGCTATAATTCCCTGAATAAATTGTTATTTTAGTTAAATTAAATACCCGGATACTATTAGTA
>NZ_JACKZS010000168.1 GCF_014222285.1 Nostoc sp. UCD121 | reverse complement strand
ATATAATATCAACTGCATATAGATAACTAAATTTAAATATAAAAACTTCCACTCAATGGTTTGTTATTAATTAATAATATAATTTCAAAAACAGTTTTGTACAACAAATCCTAATTTTTATAAAAAGAGGTTCTAATGAAGTCATTAAATATTAATAATAATGGAGTTGCGATTTCAGTTAAAAGCGATGATGAAAATGTTGCTAACTACAAAAGAGCAATACATCCACGTCCCCAGTTACAACGATCGCCTTGGCAAAGTCTAAATGGTTTATGGAAGTTCGCGTTCGATGATGAAGGAAAATACGTTCAACCCAGTGATCTGAAGCAATGGACTCATCTCATCGAAATACCTTACGCTCCTGAATCAATTAAAAGTGGGGTAGGAGACACAAATTTTCATGCAAATTGTTGGTACGAAAGGGAATTTATAACACCAGATGGTGATGGTAAATTGCTGTTACATTTTGGTGCAGTGGACTATCGCGCTCGTGTGTGGGTTAATGATCAATATATAGCTGAACATGAAGGTGGACACACCAATTTCTCTCTCGATATAACCCACGTCTTGAATGATAGTGGCATAACAAAGCTGACTGTGTGGGCGCAAGATGAGCCGCAAGACCTTGCTAAACCTCGTGGGAAACAAGATTGGCAATTGAAACCACATAGTATTTGGTATCCGCGTACAAGTGGTATTTGGCAGACAGTCTGGGTTGAGCGAGTGGGTAAGACTTATATAGGTCATCTGTGTTGGAATTCTGATTTTGAAAGATGGGAAGTTGGTCTTGAAGCAGCGTTAGCAGGTGATGTGCCTGTTTGTAGTGTACAAATCAAAATGAAATTGAGGATTGGCGATAAAGTATTGGCTCATGATACTTACGAGGTGTTAAGTGGGGAAATTAACCGTCGTATTGCTCTTGGTGATCCTGGAATTGACGATTACCGTAATGAACTATTGTGGAGCCCAGAAAAGCCAACGCTAATTGATGCAGAAATCCAACTGTGGAGCGACAATCAGCTACTAGATGAAGTACAATCTTATACCGCAATGCGAACGGTGAGCATACAACGCGATCGCTTTATGCTTAATGGTCGGCCCTACTATTTACGCCTTGTTCTCGATCAAGGCTATTGGCCAGATACACTGATGACCCCACCGAGTGATGAGGCATTGCGACGTGATGTAGAACTGATTAAAGCAATGGGTTTCAACGGAGTACGCAAACATCAAAAAATTGAAGACCCTCGATTTTTATATTGGGCAGATGTTTTAGGGTTATTGGTATGGGAGGAAATGCCCAGTGCTTATCGCTTTACCCGCAAAGCTGTAGAACGCATGACGCACGAATGGATTGAAGTCATCAAAAGAGACTCAAGTCATCCATGTATTGTTGCTTGGGTTCCTTTTAATGAATCTTGGGGAGTGCCGAATTTAGTAGAGACAGAAGCTCACCGCAATTATGTTTTAGCAATGTATCATTTGACCAAAACCCTTGACCCAAATCGTCCTGTGATTGGTAATGATGGTTGGGAAAGTACAGATACAGACATTTTGGCAATTCATGACTATGATACTAAGCCGCAGCAATTACTCCGTCGTTATGGGCCAGAGATGAAACTGTCGGATATGTTGAATCATAAGCGTCCCGGAGGACGTATCCTCACTCTCGACAACTATCCGCATCAAGGACAACCAGTCATGCTCACAGAGTTTGGTGGTATAGCTTATGCTCCAGAGGACGAACCAAATACAAACCAAGCTTGGGGATATGAGCGCTGCTGGAGTATCTCGGAGTTAGAAATGAAATACGCTGCTCTACTTGAAACCGTCAATAGTATTGAATTGTTCAGTGGATTTTGTTATACACAATTTACTGACACCTTTCAAGAAGCTAACGGTTTATTGTACAGCGATCGCACTCCAAAATTCCCCATTGAAGTAATCCGTGCTGCCACTCTTTCAGGGGGGGGATTTTGTACTCCTAGTAGGTGTTAAGGAAGACAGGGTATTAGGATTTTTTACACTTTTAATTCGCAATGGGGTTTGGGGAAATGTAATAAATAAACCCAGCAGGGGCCATATAACAAAACCGCCTGCCAGGAAGGTATAGTATATTCTGGCCATGTTTGATTAGGTTAGCGCTTATTTATCAAAAATAAATGCGTATCCCTAGATACAATAACTAAATAGTTTGGAAAAGACAGTTAAGAAAAGTGACTAAACAGGTTAATTTCCAATTAAAACCAACAATTTTTCAAATGGGTAAATGACGGAGTGAAGGACAAGGAGACAAGGGAAAATTATTGAACGCATTCTTCCTTGTCCTTTCCCAATGCCAATACAACTTTTGGAGAGGCTGCGCCTTAAGCGTAGCTATCCCGCAGGCTTTACAGCTTCTCTACGAAACGCTACGCGTTAGCGGAGCTTTCGCTTTAGCGATACGCTTAGTACAAGTGCCCCGTGCCCAATCCCTAATACCCCATAATATAAGAAAGCGCTTCACACTTCTTAAATAATCAGCTTTATTAGAACAATGGCGAGAGACTTGCGGGGATTCATTAAAATTCTGGAAGAAAAGGGACAATTACGGCGTATTTCAGCTTTAGTTGACCCAGAATTGGAAATTGCTGAGATTTCCAACCGAATGCTGCAAAAAGGTGGCCCAGGGTTGTTGTTTGAAAACGTCAAAGGCGCTTCCTTTCCGGTGGCGGTGAATTTGATGGGAACTGTGGAAAGGATTTGCTGGGCGATGAATATGCAGCATCCAGAGGAGTTGGAAACCCTGGGGAAAAAATTAAGTATGCTGCAACAGCCAAAACCACCGAAGAAGATTTCCCAGGCGATAGATTTTGGGAAAGTATTGTTTGATGTGGTGAAAGCGAAACCAGGACGAGACTTTTTCCCTGCTTGTCAGCAAGTTGTGCTTCAAGGTAATGATTTAGATTTAAATAAGTTGCCTTTGATACGTCCTTATGTTGGTGATGCTGGCAAGATTATCACGCTAGGACTGGTAATTACCAAAGATTGTGAGACAGGTACACCAAACGTAGGTGTGTATCGCTTGCAACTACAATCTAAAAATACGATGACGGTTCACTGGTTATCGGTGCGGGGTGGGGCGAGGCATTTGCGAAAAGCAGCCGAACGTGGGAAAAAATTAGAAGTTGCGATCGCACTTGGTGTAGATCCTCTAATTATTATGGCAGCTGCCACACCCATCCCTGTAGATTTATCAGAATGGCTGTTTGCTGGACTATACGGTGGTTCTGGTGTGCAGTTGGCGAAGTGTAAAACTGTAGATTTGGAAGTTCCCGCCGATTCAGAATTTGTCTTGGAAGGAACGATTACACCAGGAGAAGTGTTACCAGATGGGCCTTTTGGCGACCACATGGGTTATTACGGTGGCGTTGAGGATTCGCCTCTGGTACGCTTTGAGTGTATGACGCACCGGAAAAATCCGATTTACTTAACAACATTTAGCGGTCGCCCACCTAAAGAAGAAGCGATGATGGCGATCGCACTAAATCGCATTTATACGCCCATACTGCGCCAACAAGTATCTGAAATTGTCGATTTCTTCCTCCCAATGGAAGCTTTGAGTTACAAAGCGGCGATTATTTCCATTGATAAAGCATATCCCGGACAAGCACGACGGGCAGCTTTAGCGTTTTGGAGTGCTTTACCACAATTTACCTATACTAAATTTGTAATTGTTGTGGATAAAGACATAAATATTCGTGATCCGCGTCAAGTTGTGTGGGCGATTAGTTCCAAAGTTGACCCAGTGCGAGATGTATTTATTTTGCCAAATACACCTTTTGATACCTTGGATTTTGCCAGTGAAAAAATTGGCTTAGGTGGACGGATGGGAATTGATGCGACTACAAAGATTCCGCCGGAAACAGACCATGAATGGGGTTCGCCTTTGGAATCCGACCCAGATGTGGCGGCGATGGTAGAGAGACGATGGGCGGAATATGGTTTGGCAGAGTTGCAGTTAGGAGAAGTAGACCCAAATTTGTTTGGTTACGATATGAAGTAACCCAATACACTTTAGGTAGAGCAACAAAACTCTAATGTAGAGACGCGATTTATCGCGTCTTTAAATACCAATTATCTACACTAAGAACCCTGAACTGAAACGTATTATGTTATAAATCATGCAGTAAGAAGAGAACAATGCTGTACCTTCATATCTGCTGTAATAAAATATCAAAATGAAAAAGCTGGAGAACATAGCCTGATATAAATATCTTTTTGATCGTCAGCAAAAGACCTTCTTCCATGAAGTATTCTTGTATTATCAATCATTAAAATATCGCCTTTTTGCCACGAAATTTCCGTGGTAATTTTTTCAGCAATTTCATTCATTTCAGAGACAACCTCTTCAGGAATTTCTGAATCATCTTCAAAATTAAGAATCTTTGGGTTTAACTGCTTTGTGGGCAATAGACTATTAATAAATACCTTATATTTTCCACATCTGCTAGGGATAATAGCTGGAGAAATGTATTCAAGCAGAATCGATTGATCCTCATTAACTGTCAAATGCGTATTATTTTTTCGACACATTTCTTCTAGCTGATTCAAATCATCTGTTTGGTATTTTTTCTGCCAGTCCTCTTGAGATATCCGAACATTAAATTTTAACTTCTTTTTGCTGAATAACTCTTTGGTTGAACTACTAATTTCATTAAAAAATTGTCTACCATCACATACCGTAGTTTCACCATCTTCTAATGGTGGATTAGCACAGAAAAACCACAGCATAAGTGGGATATTTTTCTGATAATACATTTCTCCGTGCAACTTAATCTCAGATTTAAAATCATTGACACTTAAAAGAGTCTCATCTCCATTAATTACCCTTCTACTGAATGCACCACCAGCATAATTTATAAAATCGATACTCAAGAGATTGGTAAATTCTTTAAAAATATCAACATCAACATCAAATCCTCTAAAAAGTAATATTCCATTAGCTTTAAATAAGCTAATAATTTCTTCTTGGTCTAATTCTAAAATACTCACATTATCGGAGTTATTAATTTCTTTAACTATGCTAGTTGATATGAAATGTGTCTTTTTATTCATATAACTTAATGAATCTTTGCTGAAAATTTAACTTACTGTTGGCGCTAACTACACCATTGACATCTTAATACTCAATGATGTTGTTGCGTTGCATTTGTCAGCAATCGCAGGACTAAATTTTGTAAAATTAAAAGTGTTATTATAGTAATAAAATTCTTTTTAGATAAGTATTTTATAAACTTATCTTTAATTTGCTTGGGTAGATTATGAGATAGAAATCAAACTCAAATCTTAGGTACTAAAGCAGAAAAATTGAGCAAATTATGACAAAAAAAGTGAAAAAGGCACCATTAAAGTTATTAACAGGATTGGTATTTAGTTGTATTAGTGTGATGCTAAATACAGGTATAGCTCATCAAATAGCTTTAGCGAAATCGACTAATTCCCAAAAGTGCGATATTCTTGCCTACGTGATCGATACAGATCCACAAGGTTTAAATGTGCGGAGTGGTGCAAGTACATATAACACAATATTAGGACAAATACCCATCAACGAAACAGTTCAAGTTATTGGTGCTACTGGAGATTGGGTACAGATTACTAATGCTAGTAATGGTTTTCAAGGAACTGGATGGGTATTTGTGCCAAAGTTAGGTTTAACAACGCAGGGCTACGGTACTAATGGCGTAGATTTATATGCTAGTAATAGTCAAGAAAGCCAAAAAGTGAGAACAATTCCTGCTAATACGGCTGTCAAATTGTTAGGCTGTCAGGGAGATTGGGCGCAGGTTGAATATCAAGGTGTTAAAGGTTGGTTGACAAGGGAAGATCAATGTGGTGCTGCGCTTACGAGTTGTTCTTAGAACCTCACCCCTACCTTTCTTGCTGTCAGCAAGCTATCCATTACCCGAATATTTGTTAATCAAAATATAACTTAATTGAAAGAAGGATTAATTTCCCTGACTGACTTTATCTGCGATCGCTTCCACCTCAATTAAAACAGGCGATCGCAATTAGGTATTGTTATACCTGGCGGACACTACTAACTCGCCACACTGAGCGCAATTAGCGCGTAGTTGTGTCCCGCAAAGATAACACTACTTAGCTTTAACGGTATAATAAATTGTTATGCCCTGCTGCATCTGCTTCACCATACCAATAAATGTCAGATCAACCTGCACCAGAAATTGAACTGCTCCGTGCGGCTTACGCGGCCTTCAACGCGCGAGACATTGATGCTGCTCTTGCCCTCATGACTCCGGACGTGCTTTGGCCGAAAGCGTTCAAAGGCGGTTTTGTCCGTGGGCCTGAAGAAGTTCGCGCTTATTGGACGGAGCAATGGAGCGAGATCAATCCGCACGTCGAGCCGGTTTCCTTTTACTCGGAGGAGGACGGGCGCATTTTGGTCGATGTGCATCAGATCGTGCGTGACTTGGCTGGAGTAGTTCTCGCCGATGAGCAAGTGGGACATCGATTCACCCTTAAGCAGGGCTTGATTCAAGTCATGGAAGTCACGCTAGTAGATTGGGTGGAGTGAAACGCAACCCAACATTACCACCCTATTTATGTTGGGTTACGCGATCGCTGCAAAACACACTTCTCAAGGTAGACGAGGTTTAATTGTTATTTTGAAATTCGTCTAACTTAGCCCGCACTGCCTGGATATCCTGCCACATCAACCATTTAGGCGCACCTCTTTCTTTAGAAGGGTTACGCAGTAAGTAGGAAGGATGAAAAATCGGCATACATAAACGCCCTTCCCACTCCAGCCACTGTCCGCGAATTTTCGTAATCCCTCGCTTATCGCCAGTGATACCTTTGACAGCAGTTGCACCTGTTAACAAGATTATTTTAGGGTCAACTAGGCGAATTTGTTCTAGTAAGTAGGGTAGACAAGCCGCTACTTCTGTTGGAGTAGGAACTCTATTATCTGGCGGGCGACATTTATTTATATTAGCTATATATACATCATGCTCGGTAGTTAGATTTACCGATGCCAGAATTTTCTCCAGCAATTGCCCCGATCTACCTACAAATGGTAAACCAGTTTCGTCTTCATTTTGACCAGGAGCTTCCCCAATAACCATAATTGGGGCTTTGAGATTACCGCGTCCGACGACAGCATGAGTCCGAGTATCTCCTAATGGACAACGGTGGCAGCGATCGCAATGCTGTGCCAACTCCGTTATGGTGGAATAAGTTCCGGGTGCGATCGCAATTTTAGCGTCTGTAGGAATTAGTTCTCGTTGATTAAAGGTTGAGTCGTCGAAGAGGCTGAGTTGAGTTTCGCTGCTCATGAAAATTAGGATTTTGATATCAGCGCCAGCTGTTTTATCTGAGTTAAATACTGCTCTGGTTGCAGATTCATCTGAATAAATAGACTTTTGCTGAATACTTAATTATTTATACAAAATCTTATTCTATCAGTTAATTTGAGACAAAATTCAGTCATCATAAAAGCAGTGCCGTCCTAAGATGCTGGGGGGAACCCATGTCACAGACCCCGCTTTTTGCCGATCGCACCCATGCGGGTGAGTTATTAGCGCGAGTGATTCATGATCTTTTGACTCAGCAAACTATTGCTTCTGGGATAAAACCTGTACCAATTGTTTATGCTTTGCCAAGGGGGGGTATACCAGTAGCAGCACCAATAGCGCGTCTATTGGATTGTCCGTTGACAATCGTTGTAGCGAAAAAGATTAGCCATCCAGAAAACCCAGAGTTAGCAATTGGTGCAGTGACTACTTACGGAAATGTTCTTTGGACTGATCAAAAGCTATTTCGGTTTAAAGATGATACAAAGTTGCGCGAAGTGGCTTTAAATAAAGCTATCATCCAAGCTAAATCTCTTGAGGCTCAATTAATTACTGCTTGTCCGCAGGTGAATGCCGAGAATGCTACGGCCATTTTAGTTGATGATGGCATTGCTACAGGAATGACAATAGCAGTAGCGGCAACTGCTATCAAAGCACTGTCTCCAGCAGCAGTTTGGCTATGTACTCCAGTCGCACCACAAAGATTGCTACCTTGGTTAGAACAGTGGGGCGATCGCACAATCGTCTTGGAAACACCAGAACCCTTCTGGAGTGTAAGTAATTTTTACGCGGAATTTCCCCAAGTTGATACATTAGAAGTTCTCAAATATCTCCAGCAACAAAATACAATGGGGCCAATGGATATATCCGAGTAATTTTGAATTGTTTTCTTCTTTTGTTTTTAACTATTTGAAGATGTTCCTTGCTGGTATTGCATAGCTTTGGCATAATCACCCAAAGCGTAGCAAGCGACTCTCAAACGATCAAGAGCTTCTTCTTCACTACGACGGTCTTTGATATTCCTAGCTAAGAGCAAACGTTGTTCATAATATGTAATTGCTTTGTTATAATCACCCAGTGCTTCACAAGCAACCCCTAAACTACCTAAAGATTGTTCCTCGCCACGTTTGTCTTGAATTTCTCTGGCTAATAGTAACCTATCTTCATAATACTTAATAGCTTTAGTATAATCACCTAGAGCATAACAAGCATTACCCAGATTTTTTAGTACCTGAGAAGCACTGCGAACATTTTTTAAGGAGCGTGCTAGTACTACACACTGCTCATAATAAGCGATCGCTTTTGAATAATTATTCAAAGCATACCAAGCATTACCTAAATTTTTGAGTACCTGTTCCTCGCCCCAGTTATCTTTGAGTTCTCGCACAATTTCTAGGCTTTGCTGCTGATACTCAATAGCCTGTGTAAAGTTACTCAAAGATTTATACACCAATCCCAAATTATTTAATGCTGCAACTTGACTCCGTTTATCTTGCAGCTGTTGCGTTATTTTCAAACACTTTTCTAGAAACTCGATAGCCTTGTTATGGTCATTCAAATGACGGTATGAATTCCCTAAATGGGAAAGTGCTTGCATTTGCAATGCTAAATCTGAGGTGTTATTGAGCAAAGACAAACACTGCTGGGAGTAAGATATCGCACCTTTATAGTCTCCAGCGCTATAAGTCACCAATCCTAAAAAAGAAAGCGCCTGTGCCTGTTTTTGTAAATCCCCAACTCCCTGAAACAGACCCAAAGCTTGTTGTAAAGACTTTAACGCCGCAATTAATTCACCAGCTTGCTGCTGTTGAATTCCTTGCCGTAGTAGCTTGGATGCTTCCGATAAATTGTCATCATTTTCCTGTGGGGGTAGTATTTCTGCGTGTGAACCAGAGCCAAATTCATGAGTAATTGTATTACGCTTCACTGGTTTTAAGTATGTTATGGGTAATTGTATTTTTCGATCTATTATTCCATTCGCCTTTAGGCATCAACCCCTTCCTTTGAAGTCTGGTGGTAAATATAGTGTTCCCAAAACCAGAAGGTATCTTTCATCAGGTTGGTTGAGCGCATCATTTAACGCTTTTACACTCAACATCTGCGCTGTATGTATGGTGCAGACTCTCTCGCACCTCCATTAAAATTTTTCCCAGCATATTTTTACCACTACCATCGGCTCCGCAACCCCAATAAAAATCGATGGGCGAGTTTTCAACAATTTCTGCATTGTCTGTGGAAAGTAAGATATTCCTAATATCTGCATGAGTTTGAAATTTACATAGCACAGCTTGCCGCATGATATCGTCTTTAACTTGTTCCCAATCTTGACGTAGTGGACGAGTTCTCTCACGCCCCATTTTTGCCGCATCTTTAGGTGTTTTAACTTGGCGGATTTGTTCTACATGAGTTGTATCCACAAACTTTTGCGCTTGAAAGTAATGTTCGCTGGTTGACCAATACAATCCATCTAATTGAAACCCGTGGGGCGAAAAGTTAGAGAAACAACCATATTCTTCACGAGTGCTATAAAAGTAGATTGTCATAGAAGTTGATCGGCATTCGAAATATAGCTTGAATTAATTATTACCTACTTATACCAATTTTCTATCAAATTTAACTTCATAATTAATTCATTTACCGAGCCATTTCTTTATATATTACCTATACTTTATAATTCGTTTAATAAATATTAAGTGCATGATCATGTATAGTTAATATTACTTGTTCCTTACAGTTTACTGAAGTTCAGATAAGAAATATTAAAAATTAATCCTCCCTTTTCTCCTAAAAAAATGGGGGCTATGCCCCCTATTTCTGAGAGTACTTGGGAGGATATTCAAGAGATAAATGTCAATAATCTACAATTATTAATTATTTATTCAAGTAAAACGCACCTGTAAAAAGTTAGGTGTTGATTCAAGCAGCAGGTACAGATACATTAGTCACAGAGCCATTATTTAGGATAGGTTGGCGGGTTTTCAAGTCAAATTTGAATCCATGTGGCAAAATGTGAAGCTTTGCTCCGCAAATCGCCAAAGACTCATCCTTCAAAATTTCGCCCATATTGTTGTATGTAGCTTCTGATTCATCAACAATTGTCACCGCACCTTCACCAATCACTTCAATTTGATTATCGGTTACGACCATAGCGGTATTCTCGTCAATACCGAATCCTAAAACAGCAGGTTCTAGTATTAAAGCGGAAATTAAGCGTCCCAAACGTCCACGCTGGGAAAAATGCTGGTCAATTACCACTCCTGGTAAAAAGCCTAAGCCAGGGCCCATTTCCACAGTTTCAATTCGAGGATGTGTCTGTGAATCACCTTCAACTATCATTTTATCTGGCATCACGGCAGCACCTGCACTTGTGCCAGCGATAACTACACCTTCCGCAAACCGTTTATGAATCGCCACATCGATTTCGGTGTCCTTGAGGATGCTAGTAATACGAGCTTGATCTCCCCCCGTAAAAAATACTCCAGTTGCTTTATGAATTGCTTCTAATGCAGTAGAGGATGATGCGTCTTCGCGGGTTTCTGTATCAAGAATGCGAACATTTTCGGCTCCCAACCGCTCAAAAACTCTAATATAATTTTCTCCCACTTCTCTTGGTAATTCTGTCGCAGCCGTCATAATGACAATGTATGCCTTCGTACCTCCGGCGCGTCGCACAAAGTCTCGCAGAATTTGGGAATCTCCTTCCTTATCTTCAGCCCCTCCAATAATTACCAACTGCCGTTTGAAATTACTTTCCACCATGATGCCCCCTGATGTGAGTTAATAAATTTCACTAAACCATGACAATTAAACTATCAAATCATCCTTGTGGTAGATTACCCGATAGAAGGTAGTATTGAAAATTGCGCTTGCAATTAGACCAAAAGATTTTTCAGGCAAATTACATAAAAAAATAGCTATCCTCAGAATTAACTTTCTTCTACTAAATAAAATCCCTAAAACCAACTGCCTCTAGAAATATTTTCTAGAGGCATTATTGACTGCGTTTCTAAATTAATGATTGAAAATCTATCATGCAATTGTTGGTATTAACTCTCGCTGGGTGCAAATTAGATATCTGATGGTAAATCCTAATGAATGCGACTTCTGTAAAGCAAGTTAGTCAAGAAAAAACGTGCTTGTTCTAGTGGGAGATGCCTGGGTTTACCTTGATAGACGATTTGATACTCGTTTATGTCAGGCCCATCACCATGACCAGAAATCAGCTTTTGGTGAAAAGCTTCCTCAGCAAGTTCTCGAATTTCATCTCTTAGATCAGCTTGTGTGCTATTCATGCTTTGCTGTCTTTTCAATACCGTATATTTACTTGTACAAGTTTTGGGATGCGTGTTGCACCTTTCAAAGGTTATATCTTTGCCTATTCATAAGGATGAAGTGACTATTCTTGATTATTTGCCGAAGAAGAGAAATTTAATTATGCCTTGAGATAGTTAAAAATGCTTACTAATAGGGTTAATGTAGGTTCTGATTAGATCAATGGCTTTGCCATCACTCTCCAACAATTAATCTGAATCAACCTCCAATCAATAAGTCTGAGTAACGATAACTCAGCATAGAAATTTCAGGGTGTTTAGCCAAAGGTTCGTAATCAATGGTTCTACAAAAAAGTAGTGACTTAGTTCGCATTAATGCTAGAAGAACGGATGTATTCGATATTTTCAACTTCAAGCATTATGTTGGCCCCAACCCCTATTTAAATACAGGGGCAATAGTATTTGATTTTACTGTAGTTGACTCTAGAGAGCCTTTGCCCATAGAAGATTATATTGCAAGCATTGGCGATCGCTATCCAAATCTGGGCAGCCAAAGCTACCAGTCTCATGCCCATCTATTTGCCCAAGTTGTGTCCGAAGTTGGAAAACTGGACATGGATTTGCACCTGAACCAATGGAGTGTCAAGCCATATCCAGATTTAGTGCGAATTAGCGTCCAATCACTACATGAGCGCACTACTAGAGAGGTAGTTTATTTTGTTTGGGATTGGTTTGAAGCCATTACCCAAGACGAAGACTTTAACTTTGATGAACAGCTAGTCAGGCTGCAAAATAAGTTCCGTGCATCTGCCTATGGTGGCCCCACAGTTTACGCCCTATTGCGAACAGCCTACGAAAAAGGTATTCCCGCCTTTTATTTGTGGGAAGAAGGATTAATGCAATACGGCTTTGGAAAAAAACACGTCCGGGGAGTAGCAACCACATTTAACTGTGATAGTCATCTAGATTCAGAGTTTACCACCCGTAAAGATGACTGCAAGGCATTTCTAAAAACCTTGGGTTTCCCCGTTCCTGAAGGGGATATCGTCTTCTCTCAAAAAGAAGCCTTGGCAGCAGCTAGACAAATTGGCTACCCGGTGGCAGTTAAGCCAGTGGTAGGTCACAAAGGAATTGGCGTTACGGCTGACGTACAAGACTCAAAAGAACTGGAATCTGCTTATAATAGAGCATTAGCAGCGATTCCTGAAGATCAGGTAACTCGGATAATTGTTGAGAAAAGTATTTCAGGATCAGATTTTCGGATGTTGTGTGTCAATGGCAGATTTGTCGCCGCCACAGAACGCCGTCCAGCATCGGTTGTCGGTGATGGCCACTTAACGCTTGCAGAATTAATTCGCCTAGAGAACCGCAAACCTGCACGTTTAGATACGCCCACCTCACCCATGAGTAAAATTCAGATTGATGAGGCGATGGAACTTTACTTAGAGGAACAGCGCTTATCACTAGACAGCGTGATTGAAAAAGGACGCACTGTTTACTTGCGTAAAGTTGCCAATCTTTCAGCCGGAGGTATGAGCATCGATGCAACCCACACAGTTCATGATGACAATATTATCTTGGCGCAAGATATTGCCCAACATTTCCAGTTGACTTGCCTTGGTATTGATGTCATTACCAAAAGTCTCTCTGAATCTTGGAAATCTAGTAACTTCGCTATCCTGGAAATCAACGCTGCACCAGGAGTTTTAATGCATCTTAAACCTTCTGAAGGTGAAAGTGTTGATGTACCTTCTCATATTCTAGAAACCTTTTTTGAGTCGGGTAGAGATGCGAGGATACCGATTATTACCTTTAATAAAATCTCAGTTGAAGAACTGCAAACAACGATTGACCATATCCTTTTGCAACATCCCAACTGGACAATTGGCGCTGTTTGTCGTGATGCAGTTTTTGTGAATCGCTCGAAAAAAGTATTAAGCAAAAATTACAATACCAACGTCCAAACTTTGCTCCGTCATCCAAAAATTGATTTGCTGATTGCGGAATATGCGGAAGACATCTTAGATGAAGAGGGGATGTTTTACCAGAATAGTAATATCGTGGTTTTGGATAATCCTACCGAAACTGAGATGATACTAGCGCGGGATGTCTTTGATGGTTCTACTGTGGTGATTAGAAAAGGCAACGATATTTCTATCCGTCGCAAAGGGTTGATTGAAGATTATACTTTGGCTGAAGATGAACCATTTACACGGGTTTATTTGAAAGAAACTGGAACTATTTTGTGAGCTAGCTTAAGAGGTTGGTTTAAAAGTTATTGGCTGTGATGTAAGGCACTTGTTTATCTCCCCTAACCCCTCTTTTTTAGGCTACGGCGTATACACATCCCTCTCTACAAGATAAAAATGTTGTAGATCCTCCTAAATCCTCCTTAAAAAGGAGGACTTTGAGAGGTTTTTGCTTACCTAAAAATTGGGGTTGGGGGATAAAAAGGCTGTAAGAGCGCTATCGCTGCACCCAACCTACAAAACTACGGTTCTTAAGGTAGACGAGGTTTATGTGATAATTTATGATGCTAACTCTATTTTATAGAAATCCGCTTTGATTTTTGTATCGCTCACGGGAGCGTAGCAATAAAATACTTGCGTGGGAAGGCAAGAGGCAATAGGAAAGAAGGCTTTTTAAGTTGTACGGAGTTTCTTCACGCAATCAAAGATGAATCCTATAGTTTTATATTTAATCTTCCTACTTTAGTGTTCTTTTGGATTTAAAATTTCCTATTCAACCCTGCCCACACAAGTATTTTATTGCTATTTAAAACTAGAGACGAATTATTTTAATTAAATAGTTTACATCTCTGTTTATTAAAGAATGCTAATCATTGACCTTCAGTGTTTAAAGTTACTTGTAGTTAAAACTGCTTCAATCTACCCATAAAAATAATCAAACATCTATCTTGGGGATAACTGATTGGTTCGGAACTTCATTTAAAATTTATTTAAACTACAACATCTCATTTAATTTCGAGTCCCTATAAGTACACCATAGGGACTTTTTTCTTGCTGAAATTTCCCAACTAGGAATTCACATTATTTAATCTATCTATAGGACTAACCTTACATACACATTGAGGTTATCTGATGAAGTTGGAACAATCCTTAAAATTTCAGAGAGAATAAGATTTTATTTCCAGGCTTGAGAGATTTAATATGTATCTGTGAGGCATTGATTGCGACTATATAGTATATAGCGATTTTGCAATTCTTTATAAGAACCAACATTAGGATAACTGAACTGCTCCAACCTATCGATAGGACTACCCAAACGTCTAACTTGGGACTATCTGATGAAATCGCGCATCAATTGAAGAATTATTATAAAGCACAAGTTAAATAAATGCAAAGAAACATGTTGTTATTCCAGAAGAACGCATTCATGCTGTTTAATTATGCCCCAGAATTGTAGGCTTCATTCAGTTTGCTTGCTGACTCTTCTAATAAGCGTTGTTCATGAGCATTTCTTGGTAAAACCAGTTGGCGCTCAATACCTACTGAGCTAATGATACATGGAAGCCCAAGAACAATTTCACTGCCAATTCCATGTTTAATAAAGGTGATGTTACAAGCCTACGCTGGTAAACAAGATGCTTATTTATATGGCCCCATCTGTGTTGATGAAACTATGCGTGGGCAAGGTATTGCTGCGGTAAGGTTTGCCAAATTTAAAGATTTTTTACCAGAGCGCGAAGGCATACTTTTCATCAAGGCAAACAATAAAGCCTCACTTCAGGCACATCAAAAGATGGGTATGTGCAAGATGGCAGAGTTTACCTATGAAGGCACTGTATTTTTAGTATTTGCGTATAATAGCTAACTAATCCATCGACTCCGACTCCCAAGTAGCTTTACCCATGATTGTACTATTGGAAACCTCAAAGGTATGATAATGGCGATCGCCAACAATACCCACTTGTTTGACAGGCGATCGCTAATTATATTTCGTCATTGAATAAATATATGTCAACACCCTCACCTGCGCTATTCTTCAATACAGTTAACGCTTACCAACGCAGTGCGGCAATTAAAGCCGCAGTTGAATTGAATGTTTTTACTGCTATCAGTCAAGGAATTGAGTCGAGTCAATCACTTGCACAAAAGTGTCAAACCTCTGAGCGAGGTATGCGAATGTTGTGTGATTACTTGGTGATTATCGGTTTTATGACAAAGGAAGCAGGAGGCTATAGGCTTACGTCAGATTCAGCGATGTTTTTGGATCGGCAAAGCAAATTTTACGTGGGAGATGCAATTGAGTTTTTACTATCTCCAATGATAACTAACGCTTTCAATGACCTGACTGCTGCCGTCCTCAAGGGAGGAACTACCATATCATCTGAAGGAACTTTATCGCCAGAACATCCGGTATGGGTGCAATTTGCAAAAGCGATGTCACCGATGATGGCAAACCCTGCACAATTAATCGCTCAGTTGGTAAATGAGAATAAGATAGAGCCACTGAAGGTATTAGATATTTCAGCAAGTCATGGTTTATTTGGTATTGCAGTAGCCCAACATAACCCCAATGCCGAAATTTTTGGTGTTGATTGGGCATCTGTTCTAGAGGTTGCTAAAGAAAACGCCAGGATAGAAGGAGTAGCTTCCCGCTACCATACAATTGCTGGTAGTGCTTTTGAAGTAGATTACGGTAATGACTACGATCTGGTTTTACTCCCCAACTTCTTACATCATTTTGATGTACCAACGTGTGAACAGCTACTAATAAAAATCAAGACTGCGCTGGCTGTTGATGGAAAGGTTATCGTTTTTGATTTCATTCCTAATTCTGACCGGATTACGCCACCTGGTGCGGCTGCTTTCAGCTTAGTCATGTTAGCAACAACCCCTAGTGGCGATGCTTATACATTTGCAGAGTACGAAAGTATGTTTAGCAATGCTGCTTTTTCCCATTGCCAACTTCACTCACTTCCAACTACTGAACAACAAGTAATAGTTGCATACAAATAAATTAATGACGACATCGGCTAAAAACGCATAATAGACATCTCCGAAAAAGAATCTCAAACCTTTATTATATCTAGGTGAAAACTTATTTTTGCAGATGTCTATTGTCAAGACTCGATTATCCAAAGCTCTGGTGAAATCTGATTCAGCTGCCAGATGCCTGCTATTGCGATTGTGTATTATAGCGTTTATCGGTCTAGTGAAGTACAGTAACAACAGTGGGTAAACCAATTATAAATATCATTTAAAGAGACTTT
>NZ_JACKZS010000167.1 GCF_014222285.1 Nostoc sp. UCD121 | reverse complement strand
GACGTGAAACGCTGTTGCGGCAACGATAGTTTAGGGGTCGCCCTACGCAAAAATAGCTCGGTGCCAGGGATATTATTCAGAAAAGCCTTCTCAACATTAATTGAGAAGGCTTTTCTTTTTCAGGAAGTTATTTCACCAGATGATCGCGATTTTCAAACTATTGTGGGTTATGCTATGGCAATTTTAGATAAATTGCGATCGCTGACCCTAAATCCAATAATAGAAAATGAGCGGACTTGAACCATCAGTTAGCCCAGAACTTAAGTTCTGGACTAGATGTAGATCAGTTTAATACTTTAACTGTTACAAAAATGTGGTTAATTCCAAGGTTCTGCTTTCTGCCTCCTTCAATCATTGCTATTTTTTAATTTACGTTGCAATTGTTTTAGCGATTGATACATATCTGGTAAGCGACTATAAACAGCACATACCTTGAGATATAGTTTGTAAGGAATGGCTGGAGTTCCTGAGACAATTTCTCCTGGTGCAACATCGCTGTGAATTCCAGTTTGAGCAGATGCGATCGCACCATCTCCCATTTTCACTTGATTGGCTATTCCTACTTGTCCAGCTAAAATAACGCGATTCCCCAGCTTAACACCCCCCGCCATACCAGCCTGACCTGCAATAGCACAGCCAGAACCAATTTGGCAGCCATGACCTATTTGTACTAAGTTATCAATTACTGTATTGCGGCCTACCCGTGTTTCTCCGACTGCTGGGCGGTCAATAGCGGTGTTACAGCCAACTACCACCCCATCTTCTAAGACTGTATAGCCAGATTGTTCCATTTTTAACCAACCAGTACGGCTAGGAACAAAACCAAAGCCTTCTGCACCAATGACTGCACCACTGTGAATCACACAATCTGCACCGATGCGGGTGCGTTCGTGAATAGTACAGTTGGCGTGTAAGATGGTGCGATCGCCGATTTTGGTATCTGGATAGATCACCACATTGGGATGAATAATTGCACTATCGCCAATTTCCACGCCTTCCTGAATCACAGCATGGGGACCAACGTAAACATCACTACCAACTTTTGCACTGGAGTGAATTACAGCAGTGGGATGAATTTCTGGAACGGGGCGATATGGTTGGTAAAAAAGTGCGATCACTTTGGCAAATAACAGTCGCGGATCTGAGGTCGATATCCAGACAATACCGTTCTCTTGTGCAAGCTCCTGTAATTTTTCATCTTGGGGCAAAATTAAAGCTGTAGCATTGGTCTTACTGACAAAAGACCCAAATTTTGGCCCTTCTACGTAGCTGAGAGTACCGTTAGTGGCTTCATCAATGGCTGCTACCCCTATAATTTCTGGGTCAAGGTCTGGGTTGCTAGTCAGGCTATGATTGGTGGCTGTTTCACCAAATTGGCTGATAATTTCGCTAAATTTCATTGTTGGGTGTGTTCAAAATTGACCTACAAAGGATGGTAGCTTTATTTTTGCCGCTTTGTACTAGCAAGATAATTAGTAATTAATATAGAGATTATTTCTCCTCTAGAAACTTCAAGTTTTGAAATGATTAATCATATATAAGAATTAAGAGAACGCTTGTTTAATAATAGAATAGTAAAAATCGTAATCTAGTACATTATTTTTAATAAGTTCGCAGTAAGGACTTTAGCCTTTGATTTCTAAGCACTAAAGTACTTACTACAAACTCTCTTAAGGTGTCTGGCTATTCGCCATTGCTATCCCTGCCAAATACCCGGTTGTCCAAGCACTTTGGAAGTTAAACCCACCGGTAACGCCATCAATATCTAAGATTTCTCCAGCAAAATAAAGGCCAGGAACTAACCTACTTTCCATTGTCTTGAAGTTGACTTCTTTGAGGTTAACGCCGCCACAGGTAACAAATTCTTCTTTAAAGGCTCCTTTGCCGTTGATTAAGTATTGTCCTTGAGTCAGTTCTTGCACCAGTTGATTTAAGGTTTTGCTAGATATTTCTGCCCAACGGTCTTCTGTGGTAATGCCTGCACGGGCAATGATATATTGCCAGAGACGATGGGGTAAATCAACGCCGCGATGCAATGCGATCGCTTTCTTTCCCCATTCATCTTTAACTGCTAAAACTTTTTCTCGCACTTGTTCTTGGTGCATAAGGGGCAGCCAATTAATCAATAATTTGGCTTGATAGCGGCTTTCGTGTAAAACTCTCGCACCCCAAGCAGAAAGCTTTAAAACAGCCGGGCCACTCAAACCCCAGTGGGTAATCAGCAATGGCCCAGTTTGTTGTAATTGGGATTTTCCACCCGCAGATAACCTTAATTGGACAGGGTTAACGCTAACTCCAGCCAACTCTCGCAACTTTTGATCGAGAATGTTGAAGGTAAATAACGAGGGTACTGGCGGTTCTATTTGATGACCTAACTCGCGGACAATTTTATAACCGACAATACTACTGCCGGTGGCAAGAAGTAGGCGATCGCATTTAATCGTCTCTCCCGACTTGAGAAGAATATCAAACCCCTCATCTGTTGTACTTCGGTGAAACGAAGTTACGTGTGTACCGACACGGAGTTTTACCCCAGATGTCGCCACCGATTTAATCAGACATTCCACAATGGTTTCTGAAGTATTGGTGACAGGAAACATCCGGCCATCAGCTTCAGTTTTTAGATATACTCCACTAGCAGCAAACCAAGCTACTGTATCTTGAGGGCCAAAGCGAGTCAAAGCACCCCGCAAAGCTTTTGCACCTCTGGGGTAATTTTGTACTAACTCCTCCGCGTCAAAGCAAGCGTGAGTGACGTTGCAGCGTCCACCACCAGAAATTAGCACTTTCGCCAGTGGTTGACGACTGGCTTCGAGTAAAGTAACCTGGGCATCAGGATTGGCTTTAGCACAAGCGATCGCGCCAAAAAATCCCGCAGCCCCACCCCCAATAACTACGATTCGTAACGGTAGCAAGTTCTAAAATTTCTCAATAGCACGTACTTTACTAGGCTAGCCCTTATCTTCACTATTCAACTAGTTCAAATTGATCTTTGGTGGAACCACAAACCGGGCATACCCAATCATCTGGTATATCTTCAAAAGCTGTTCCCGACGCTATATCGCTATCTGGATCGCCGAATTCTGGGTCATATTCATAGCCGCAAACGGTACATATATACTTTGCCATGTTTCTTTCCCCTAATAAATTGTTGGCATCGCTTCCCTATTAAATACTTTTGGCAGTAAGTGAAAATGGTCACGCTACAATTCTTAAACGAGAGGATAAAGGCTTATCGGGTAAGGCGTGTAACCTTGGCGGCAATTTCCCAGATTATCAGAGATCCAGATTACAAACGCCACCAAGTCCTTTGGGCATAACTGATAATCCCGATCGCGATCGCCCCTAGTAGTAGTAGCAAAATTATTCCACCTGGAATAAAAGTAAGAATACCAAAGCCTCTCAGTACCCAAACGGCTACACTAACACCAAGAAGAATACCAAAAATCTGGATTAATCTACGATTTAAAGAAGATTGACTCACTTAATTTTCCTCTCAACTCAACAGAAATTAGACTTAATTTGACAATCAGATATGAAGTTATGATGAAGTTACAGTTTCATCATAAATAATACGTAAAAATCGAGAGATCCTATCCAGAGGTTGGGTAAGGTGCTTGATATTAAATAGTGTTTGTGCCATTCTAGCTGTTAAGAACTTAGTTTTTCATTTATAAATACTGTTATTATCAAGTTCACTTAAGTATTAATTGTGTTAATTGTGATCAGAGCTACAGGTTTTACAGTAAAGTAACTGAAATAATTACCAAAAACTCACCCTTTCCGGAAAGGATCGGGATTACACTGGAACTAAAATTTAATGGGTTGGATCTAAATCAAGTTTTATAGCTTGTAGTTTCAATTCTATTTAGGTGGATGAGTTGAGGAGTAACTAAAATCATTATGTCTGCGTCTCATATCTCAGACTCAATTATTGCAGGTTCAGATATGGCTTGGAGTCAAGATAAACAAAAGTTGCTGGTACAGGGTGAAATTTTGGTAGAAACGCGATCGCACAAGGCGTGTGGTGGCGCAGTGACAGCCTGGATGTATTTGCCGATGGTGCGATCGCAAGTTTGGCAGCAATTAACTGATTATCCCCGGTGGGTGCAATATTTTCCTGATATCACTAAAAGCGAGATATCACACAAAGGTGAAGTTAAGCGCCTATATCAAGCAGCACAAAAAGCCTTTTTCTTTTTCACGGCTCAAGTGGAAATTTACCTCAACGTTGTAGAAGTGCTGGGGCAACAAATCCAATTTCGCATGGAGAAAGGGACTTTTGAGGATTTTAACGCCAATTTAGAACTCAAAGATTGCGGAAATGGCACGTTGCTTGCTTATACTGTGCAAGCTACACCTCTGATTCCTATCCCATCAATTTTCATTCAACAAGCAATGAACTTTGAGTTGCCTGCCAATATGCGTAAAATGCGACAAGTGATGTGTAAGGGTCAAAATAATTCGTAATTCGTAATTCGTAATGGGCTACGCTAACGTAATTCGTAATTATTACCTTACAAATGCTTGATAAAAAAACGCCAAGACGCTCTTGCTTGACTTGGCGTTTTGGCGTGAGATGATCTTCAAGTAAGAGGATAAGGGATAAGCTCTCACTCAAGCCACCTTGTCTCTCCTACCTCCCCCTGCTCCCGTTGGCTACGCTACTTCGACTGCGATCAGTACAAGTCACGGCAAGCCTGCTTCCTGCTCCCCTGCCTCTTTTTCAATTAGCTGCTAAACACCTCAACGGGTAAGCGACTAAAAGAAAGACGCTCATTTTGCACATCTACAAAGATAGTGTCGCCGTTGTTGAATTCACCGCGCAAAATAGCTTTGGCAATTTGAGTTTCTAACTCTCGCTGAATCGCGCGCTTCAGTGGACGCGCCCCATACACTGGGTCATACCCTACTTCTGCTAAAAAGTCAAGTGCTATATCCGAGAGTTTGAGGGATATTTTGCGATCGGCCAATCTTTGACGTAATCTTTGTACTTGCAACAGCACAATCTGCCGTAATTCCTTCTTATCTAAACCGTGGAAGATGATGATTTCGTCAATCCGGTTGAGGAATTCTGGACGGAAGCTATTCCGCATCGCTTCCATGACTCGACGGCGCATTTCGTCGTAGTGAGCGTTATCCCCAGCGACATCAAGAATGTATTGCGAACCGATGTTGCTAGTCATGATGATAATAGCGTTCTTGAAGTCCACCTTGTGACCTTGGGCATCAGTAACGCGACCATCATCGAGAATTTGCAAGAAGATATTAAAAACGTCAGGGTGGGCTTTCTCAATTTCGTCAAAGAGAATCACTGAGTAAGGACGGCGGCGAATCGCTTCTGTAAGTTGTCCGCCTTCTTCGTAACCCACATATCCTGGAGGCGCACCGATTAAACGGGAGACGGCGTGTTTCTCCATATATTCCGACATATCGATTCGCACCAGCGCATCTTCGCTATCAAACATATAGCCCGCCAGCGCTTTTGCCAACTCGGTTTTACCCACACCTGTCGGCCCAAGGAAAATAAAGCTAGCGATGGGACGATTGGGATCAGCTAGTCCAGCACGCGATCGCTGAATTGCATCCGCTACGGCTGTGACTGCTTCTTCTTGTCCAATCACGCGGTGGTGTAGTTCATCTTCTAAATGCAGAAGTTTCTCTTTCTCAGATTCCACCAGCTTGCTGATGGGAATTCCTGTCCATTTAGAAATAATTTCGGCAATATCAGCTTCTGTGACTTCTTCCCGTAATAGTGATTTTCCACTTCTTTGGGCGCTTGCTAATTCAGCTTCTACTGCTTCTAACTGACGATGCAAACTGGTTAAATTACCGTATTTCAACTCCGCAGCGCGGTTAAGGTCGTAATCGCGTTCTGCTTGCTGAATCTCTAAATTGACCCGTTCAATCTCTTTTTTAACAGACTGAATTTTGTCAATGATATCTTTTTCAGACTGCCATTGAGTATTTAGGGTTCTTTGTTCTTCTTTGAGATCGGCAATTTCTTTTTCTAGTCTTTCTAGACGTTCACGAGAAGCGGCATCGCTTTCTTTTTGCAGCGATAGCTTCTCCATTTCCAATTGCAGAATCTTACGATCGATTTCGTCGAGTTCTTCTGGTTTGGAGGTGATCTCCATTTTTAATCTGGCGGCGGCTTCGTCTACCAAGTCAATGGCTTTATCAGGGAGGAAGCGATCGCTAATATATCGACTCGACAATACGGCGGCGGCAACTAAAGCACTATCAGAAATCTTCACCCCGTGGTGGTTTTCATAACGTTCTCTCAACCCGCGCAAAATCGAAATACTATCTTCTACACTAGGTTGATCGACATAAACTTGCTGGAAGCGTCTTTCTAGTGCGGCATCCTTTTCGATATGTTTGCGGTATTCATCCAAAGTTGTCGCCCCAATACAGCGCAATTCACCCCGCGCCAACATCGGTTTTAATAAGTTACCAGCATCCATCGCGCCTTGGGTTGCACCAGCGCCGACAACGGTGTGAATTTCATCAATAAATAAAACAATATTGCCGCCAGATTCAGTAACTTCTTTTAATACTGCTTTCAGGCGTTCTTCAAATTCACCCCGGAATTTTGCCCCCGCAATCAAAGCACCCATATCTAAAGAAATTAGCTTGCGGTCTTTGAGGGACTGGGGTACATCACCTGCGATAATGCGCTGTGCTAATCCTTCAGCGATCGCAGTTTTACCAACACCCGGTTCACCAATTAGCACAGGATTATTCTTGGTGCGCCGAGACAGAATTTGGACAGTGCGGCGAATCTCATCATCCCGCCCAATCACTGGATCGAGTTGACCTTTACGCGCGGCTTCTGTGAGATCACGCCCGTATTTTTCCAGTGCTTCGTATTTGCCTTCTGGATTTTGGTCGGTCACTTTTTGGCTCCCCCGAACTTGTTTAATAATATCTTTTAGTTTGCCTTCGTCTAAACTGAATTCTTGGAATAAAGCTTTGCCAAAGCGGTCATCTTTAGCGTAAGCCAGCAATAAGTGTTCAATTGAAATATATTCATCTTGAAACTCTTTGCGATACACATCTGCTCGATCTAGAAGTGTATCTAAGCTGCGTCCCAAGTAAACAGAACTGCTAGTACCAGATACTTTTGGCTGACGTTGAAAAAATTGTTCGGTGCGATCGCGCAGTTTTTGGAGGTTAACACCCGCTTTGGTGAGAATCCCAGTTGCTAGACCATCTTGTTCTAGCAGCGCTTTCATCAGGTGTTCGCTTTCAATTTGCTGTTGTTGATATTGTTTAACAATATCGGGGGTATGGGCGATCGCTTCCCAGGCTTTTTCTGTAAATTGGTTAGGATTAGTAGGTTGCATAGGCTTTTTCAGGAACGTAGAGGCGTAGTGGTGAAGCAGCGCGGTCTTGGGGGTTTCCCCCATGAGCGACTGCTGAACCCGGAGGGTTTGTCGCAGGCTACCACCAGAACACCAAGTAAAGAAAATTTCTACTCTCAATAGATATTGTATGAACAGGATAGCGATCGCCTAGATCGGTGTTCACATCTTGAAAAAGTGGTATTTTCCCCTAGTTCCGATTTTCATACGTGCGATTCTTGTTCATTGCACAACAACCGGAGTAGGTTATGGAACCCACGGTTTCAATTACCGATTTGCGGAGTGTCAGTAGATGCGCTCTTATGTGCGATGGCGCAAGCGTCCATGTAGGCGATCGCATTAGTCGGGTTTATTCCAGTGAGCGCTTAGGATTCGGTACAGAGGTTTTTGGAGTCGCTCTGGAAGCTGAATCGTGCTTACTTGACGGCGCTGAAGCAGAAAGTGTTGCGTGTGCTGAGTTGGAAACTAGCAGCTAATGTAACAAGGGAATAATGCAACAATGCTGGAAATCAATGTTCGTGCCAGTAATCCGAAAACTTTTGCGCTGCTTTGGCGATGTCTACACCCGCAGAAAAATCTAATTTTGAAAATCAAATTGCATATTTGCATATTTAATGAAAAAACTACTGAATATTCCTTTAGATAGAGGTTTTTCAACGTCTACTTACTTAAGGAGGAAAAATAATGAATCAATTCAAATATTCCAAGAAGATTTTTGGCTTTATTGCTATTTTACTCGTAATTTGTGCAACTTTCTTTCCTAGAATGGCAATTGCAGATTCACTGGCTGCGCCTATCAAGTCAGGTTGTACCGTCGTAGGTGATGTAAGAATAATACCAGATCCAACTGACCCTAATAAAATCGATGTTCTACCACCGACTGTGATAGTTAACAATGTCAATGGATGTAGCTTCAGCGCTAACGCGATGAAATTACCACAAGCTCTGAGGGTTGAAAAAGCTATTATAAAGTTACCTGCGGGTGTCACTGGGGTTGTTAAAAGCCTTCAGATCAGCAAAGTCGATGATAAAGGCAATAAAACAGTCATTTATGGCTGTTCTAATTTAAAAGTTCAGAATGGTACGGATTTAAATGTATCTTGTGGCGGGCCATCTTACTTACCACCGAACCAGTCCTTGCAATATAATGCAACTATTGCAGACTTTAAGCGAGGGACTAAGTTTGCCATTACGCTGGTAGCATCAGAGTCTAAACAACTAGATTTGCAGTAAATATACATCTGTTACACCAAAAAACCTATTTAGTGTAACAAGTAAAACCGCTTAGTACAAAAATGTTTGCTCCTTCCTAGCCGAAACTAAAAAAGAGGGGCGTACCACCTTAATTTTAAGCGGAGCCAACTGTATGGCATACACTGCCCGTAATTAGCTCTAAATCCCCCGGTTGAACAACTGAAGCATTCCAGTCGTGGGTAGAAAACAGTTTAGTTCTATGTTTTATCAAGAATCGTATACCAAATAAAGTATACGATTCTTTATTAAGTCAACATAATTAAATGACTAGCTCGCTGACTTAATTTTGATATAACTCCTATTTATTTCTGGCTAAGACTCTAGCTTTCCCCGGAACTCAGTTCTAATAAATTTGGTGTAGTAATAAAGCCAAAGTAAATGGCGATCGCAGCAGTAATACCATGAAGCCAAATGTCATTGAATTCACCAGCAGCCATCAAAGAAACGCTCAAAGCTTTTTTGATTAATATTGATGACATTCTAGAGATGCTTATTAAACAAAATTCTTCATAAGAAAGAGATTTAGAGCAGTCCAAACTATATTTAAAAAATGTGAAATGGTCAAGTAGATATTTCATAAGGCCAATTACACTCAATCGCATTGAAAACAGCTTACCCCTGAAAGCTAAGGCTTAGTATTTTTTTCTTAGAATGTATGGGTAACTGTCTTAACAATATCTATTAGAGACATGGTGATAAACAAAATTACTCCTTCATAAGCAGGAATCTAAACGCGTACACTAAGTATGACGTATTAAATCTACCTTGCCCCCATACAGAGTTACCATGATCCCAGGTCGCATAGTGGATGCTGAAAATGATTGACCCCTACGACTTTGAAGATGATGACTTTGACTTAGAGGATGAGGATTTCTTGAAAATAAAACCCATCAGCCAAATGACTGAAGGGGAAAAGCTACAGCGATTTAAGCGGTTCTTCGACAGCAGCAGCCGTGTGATGTTGCAAGACTGTCTATTTCGCATCGTTAATGATGAAGATGGTACGGGTACGTTAGAAATTCTTTGCCCTAATGAAGTTGTAAGACAACGCCTTTCCAAGAAAAAGCGCAAAATTACCAACAATATCAATACCTGCTGGAGCCATATCAGATGGTTTTCGCTATGCGTTCAGCAAGATAATGAGTTGGATTGCCAGAAGTTTACCCGTAACGGCGATTTGGTGACATCTTAATTGGGGAATGGGAATAGGGAATGGGGGAGGCTAAATGACAAATGACAATGACAAATGACTAAAAAACAAAAATTTCCTTATTTAGTTGGTTCTAAGTGGACGGCACAGCAAAAAGTTGATGGTTGGAGACACTTCCAAGTTGTCAATCGGAAAAATCAGGGTAAGTGGGTTTATGCCGAAATGGTTGCTTCTTGCGATCCTAAAGTCCGTTTTTGGATAAATGCCAAATTATTACAAGATAACTCCCAGTGGCAAGCTGGCTGGCAAACATTAAAAGAAATCCAGGAAATTAAAACTGAGGTGTCCTAATTACCTTACTTACATAGACTGAAATAAATTAAGGCTTACGCACACTCTACGTTTCTTCTCTTACTCTTAGCCCACGCAGGTGGGCTAAATTTATGTAGCCACAAATCCTATTCACTCGGCTTAGACTTAGAAAATATTTGCAAAATTAATAATATTTTACAAAATCATACTCACTCACTCTCAAGCAGCAATTACATGGTTGTGACTACCGAGTGAAAACTGGCAATTTATCTGCGATCGCAAATCTCACCAGTATTTCCAGCATCATGCTGCATATACCTCTGTTTGCCCTTGCACCTGTGGCTCAATGCCCTGAAAACACGTTGCAGGAACATCAACTAATTCTATGAAAACCATTTAAAAAAGCCAATTCCATATTTTTGCTTTTTGGAACTATTTTTATAAAAATAGATAATAAAAACTTTTTATAGATGAATTTTAAAGCTAAATAAGACTTATTAGCTCATAAAAACTAAAATACCCCTAATTAAGTTCTAATTCATTGGATAAAACCGTTTTATAAATTAAGAGCCACTTTCTTTTCTATGTAATTTGCCCAATAATGACATCAACAGACCTCACGCATCGCCATCTCAGGAAAGGTGAAGGCAAATGTTTGAGCCACAAGTTTGACAAGAAGCTATAAGAGGGAAACAACAGTGAAACTAGCAGTCTACGGAAAAGGTGGTATCGGTAAATCCACAACTAGCTGTAACATATCCGTCGCCCTAGCTAAACGTGGCAAGAAAGTGCTGCAAATTGGCTGCGACCCAAAACATGACAGCACCTTCACCCTGACTGGGTTTTTGATTCCCACAATCATCGACACCCTCCAAGAAAAGGATTATCACTACGAAGATGTCTGGCCAGAAGATGTGATTTATAAAGGCTACGGCGGTGTGGATTGCGTAGAAGCTGGTGGGCCACCTGCGGGTGCTGGATGTGGCGGATACGTAGTCGGTGAAACCGTAAAATTACTTAAAGAACTCAACGCCTTTGATGAGTACGATGTAATTCTCTTTGACGTTCTGGGTGACGTAGTTTGTGGTGGTTTTGCAGCACCACTCAACTATGCAGATTACTGCCTGATTGTTACAGACAACGGCTTTGATGCCTTATTTGCTGCCAATCGGATCGCTGCTTCAGTCCGCGAAAAAGCAAGAACTCACCCACTGCGTCTAGCAGGGTTGATTGGCAATAGAACCTCCAAGCGCGACTTGATTGAAAAATATATAGAAGCTGTGCCAATGCCAGTTTTGGAAGTTTTACCTTTGATTGAAGATATCCGTGTTTCCCGTGTGAAAGGTAAGACTTTGTTTGAGATGGCAGAGCAAGATCCTTCCCTAGACTACGTTTGCGACTACTATCTCAACATCGCCGACCAAATTCTAGCGCGTCCCGAAGGTGTTGTACCTAACGACACACCAGATCGGGAGTTGTTCTCTTTGTTATCCGATTTTTATCTAAATCCGGGTAAACCCCAGGTTCCTAATTCAGAAGAGGAACTAGACTTGATGATTGTATAAATCACCAAGTTCTCAGGATGGGGGACAATAATATGGCTTTCTTTCACAGCTTTACGGATTCAATAAAACAAAAGTGGTTGCAATTTTTCCAGAATAATCGAGACTGGATTACCCTGCACATGGAAGTGGAATCAGTCTACACCCCTGATGGCGGGAAGCGACCACCTTCTTACCTCATCCTGGGAGTTCTTAACGCCCTAGAGCCAAAACTAGCGCAGTTAATGTTGCCCTTTGCCAAACTTAATCCTGATGCCGATACCCTGATTGAGGTGCTGGATTTGCATTTTGACCCAGATTTTGCTCTCGGTAATCGCTTTCTCGTCAACCCAGATGTAGAGAAGTACGCAGAAGAAGCAGCAGATATCATTGACGAAAAGCCTGAAGAAGAAACATTCACGCATTCTCATACAAATGGCTTTGCATCAGTGGCGGTAGTTCAAGAGTTCGCAATGGTGGATTCTGATGAGCAAAATCTGGAAATCAGCGCGTTGGAAGAAACCGAAAATGGCTTTGGCGATATTTCCTTATCCAACGGACACGCTTTCAAAGATGAGTCTCTCGAAACCTCTAATTTAGAAGCAGATGAGTTTGGGGAAATTGCTTTCGATACAGATGCAACAGCTGTAATGGAAGTAAAGCTGGATGATGAGGTGCTTGAAGATATTCCACTAGATGAGAATGCGTTTAAAGACGTGTTATCAGATGTCTGGGGTGATGAAACAGCTTTGCAAAAGGCTGAAGAGAATAACGATTTTTTGGGGGAAGAACTGCCAGCAGGCGTTTTTGATGAATCAGAAATTGCCCGTCTCTTCCCCAACGCTTAATTATTGCCGTTCTTCGCAATTTTAAGTTTTAGATTTGGAGTTTTGGATGAGGAATTAGGGAAATTGTCGTTAGACAGCGGATACTTTTGTTGTCCCAGCCTTCAATCCAAAATTATCAATCGTTCGACTGAGCGTTCGCGTAGCGTCTCGGAGAGAAGCCGAAGTCTAAAATCTGAAATTGGTTGAACTGCCATTAAATATCAAGGGGAGAAAAAACCAAAATGACTATCGCTCAACAACCAGAAGCTTTAAGCTTCGAATGTGAAACTGGAAATTACCATACCTTTTGCCCAATTAGCTGCGTGGCGTGGTTATACCAAAAAATTGAAGATAGCTTCTTTTTGGTAATTGGGACAAAAACTTGTGGCTACTTTCTGCAAAACGCGATGGGGGTGATGATTTTTGCTGAACCCCGCTATGCAATGGCAGAGTTGGAAGAGGGCGATATTTCGGCACAGCTGAATGATTATGAAGAGTTAAAGCGGTTGTGCTTGCAAATTAAACGCGATCGCAATCCTAGTGTAATTGTCTGGATTGGTACTTGCACCACCGAAATTATCAAAACAGATTTGGAAGGCTTGGCACCGAAGCTGGAATCTGAAATCGGGATTCCCATCGTTGTAGCGCGTGCAAATGGTCTAGATTACGCCTTCACCCAAGGGGAAGACACCGTATTGGCAGCAATGGCTAACCGTTGTCCTGATAAAGCTCCTGTGGCGGAAACAGAGAAAATTGAACGAAATGCGATCGCTAAATTGCTCAACTTCGGTAAGAAGAAAGAAGATGTCGCCCAAGATGAATCTGAGTACGTAGATCATCCACCACTGGTTCTCTTTGGCTCCCTTCCCGACCCCGTAGTTACTCAGTTAACCTTAGAACTGAAGAAACAAGGCATCAAAGTTTCCGGCTGGCTACCCGCGAAGCGCTTCACAGAATTGCCAGTCTTGGAAGAAGGGTATTATGTCGCTGGTGTCAACCCATTCCTCAGCCGCACAGCTACCACCTTAATGCGCCGCCGCAAGTGTAAACTCATTGGCGCACCCTTCCCCATTGGCCCCGATGGTACTCGCGCTTGGATTGAGAAAATCTGCTCGGTGTTTGGTATTACTCCCAAGGGCTTGGATGAACGGGAAGCCCAAATTTGGGCAGGTTTGGAAGATTACGTGAAACTGATTCGCGGTAAGTCTGTATTCTTCATGGGTGATAACTTGCTGGAAGTTTCCCAAGCAAGATTCTTAATCCGTTGTGGGATGACAGTTCACGAAATCGGCATTCCCTACATGGATAAGCGCTATCAAGCTGCTGAGTTGGCATTGCTGGAGAAAACTTGCCAAGAAATGAATTCACCTCTGCCAAGGATTGTAGAGAAGCCGGATAATTACAATCAACTTCAACGGATTTATGAGTTGAAACCAGATTTGGTAATTACTGGTATGGCTCACGCAAATCCGTTGGAAGCACGCGGTATTAATACCAAGTGGTCTGTAGAGTTCACTTTTGCTCAAATTCACGGCTTTACAAATGCGCGTGACATGTTAGAGTTGGTGACTCGTCCGCTACGTCGGAATAATAATTTGAAAGATTTGGGTTGGGATAAGTTGGTAAGAGAAGAAGCGAAGATTTAGATTTTGGTTTGGATTTAGCAACAGCATATAATTAAGGCGAACTTTTTGGGTTCGCCTTTTTTGTCTCACAAAGGCGCAAAGGAAGAGCTACTAAAAATAGTTATAATCAGGTGGATATCGCTAAATTATAACTTAGAGAAAATTTAACCATTAGAGTTAATTATGCTTAAGCTCAATCCACAAAAGCTACCATTTCTAGAGTCTATTGGTTGGCAGCTAAAAAATGTATATGAAATGAGTGAGAAAGAAATTGTTCAATTGTATCAACGCAATTGGCATCATCAAACTACCTTCAAAAATTTAAAACAAGAAGAAAAGGATTTTGTTCATTATTTAGCAAAAAAATATAACTCCTGGATATTACCGGATTTTGAAATGTTTCATGTCGATCATCATAATAATATACTTAAAATCCTTAATGCTTTCAATCCAGAAGTTTTCAAAAAAGCTTCTGCATACTTTGGCGGTGGTACACTCTTGGCGTTAGAATATGATGAATACAGGCTTAGTAAAGATATTGATTTCCTCTTCCCTTATGGAACTGAAAATTACAGATATTTAAGAAATTTGATTTGCGATGAAGGAATTGCAGCATTATTTCAAAGTACAACAGATATCGAATTAGGTGACAGTACAATAAATCAATATGGTATTCGTTTTCCTATTGTAGTCAATGAAACAACTATTAAAGTAGAAATTGTAGCCAATGGGATTTTTACTTTAGACTCTCCTGTTTATCCGAAATGGACAAAAATACCTTGTCTGAGTATAAGCGATAGATTTACATCAAAACTAATGGCTAATGCTGACCGATGGAACGATTCAAGTACACAATCTAGAGATTTGATTGACTTAGCAATATTGCGTGTAAATAACGAAATCCCCGCACGAGCGATGGCTAAAGCTGAAGAAAGCTACGAAGTAAAAAAGCCATTAGTAAAAGCCATCATTAATTTTACTGAAAAAGAAATATATAGAGATAAATGTTTTCATGAGTTAAACATACCTGAAGAAAAATTTCCACTAATAATGGATGGAATAAATTTGCTTCTTGTTGACTTTGAATCTATGAATTAAAGGAATTTAAAATCCAATCATCACTAGCAAACGAGCGAGAATTTATTATTATTAATATGGGTGATGGAAATTTTTAAAGCCTAAGAAACCTTTTCTAGAAACTAAGTTAGATGATGTAGCAGGTTGCTTAAAATATCAAGTAAAACCTAAAACCATTGAGGATATGGATAATGCAATTCGCCAAGGCATAGAGGAATCGTGATTTAAAAGTAGAAAACTGGCTCAAACCTGATTAAAAAAGCTAACAAGTTTCTATTCACTAACTCCAAAACTCACCATGACTCAAAAAACCTATCAACTCCCCCTAACCTTCGAGCAAATTCTTAATCTTGTCCTACAACTTCCCGCACAAGAACAAGAACAA
Source organism: Nostoc sp. UCD121 (assembly GCF_014222285.1). Taxonomy (GTDB): domain Bacteria; phylum Cyanobacteriota; class Cyanobacteriia; order Cyanobacteriales; family Nostocaceae; genus Nostoc. The sequence continues at coordinate 1,769 of NZ_JACKZS010000167.1, read as the reverse complement.
CTTATTCAAGAAATAAAGAAAACCTCTTCAAGTAATAAAGATGAAGATTTACTTAGTGTTTTTGACAGAATCGGCAGAAATGCTCAAGCTAAAGGATTAACCGAAGAAACTCTAGAAGAATTACTTGCCGATAAATCATAAACCTGTAATTAGTTCACATGGAAGGCTGTAACTCTAAAGGTTTAGATGGAATAATATACATTAATTCTGCACCGTCTGGTTTAATTTCTGTAGACGGAGTTAATTTAAGCCAGTCATGAAAGCTGATTCCTAGTTGGGATATTGCTTGTAGTTCTGTTTGATATGCTTCAAAACGGCGATTGGTTTCAATCATACATTCCATTACTTCAAATGCTTGAGGAAGACGTTTGTAAGCTTCTTTTTCAAATCTCCCTGTGAATGGAGTAGGATTTCCTCCGAATATGCCCCATTGAATTTCACTACGATCCACAATTGCCGATGGAAGGGAAGATAGCCATTCATCATGACTTTGAGTCAGTTTAAACATATTCTCGCGTTGTATCTCGAAAACTGTATTTTCATTAAAATTCGGGTCAATCCATTGGTAAATTTGGGTTAGTTTATGCAAATCAATCTGACCTTTAAATTGAGGATGTAAGTATGCTGCTGGATTAGAAGTAAGCATGACTTCAATATATTTTTGAAGCAGCAACCTGATAAATTTTGCCCCTTCTTGAAAACGACGAAGCGCTGTTTCATGTTCTTCTAGTTCTAAATGACAACGTGCTTCTGCAATATAGGCTAGAGATAATGTCAGTATATATTTGTCAATAATTGGGCTTTTCTGGGAAAGTTCATTAACTGTGTAATCTTTGTAAATATGTTCTGCTTCTAAGAAGCGATTGATAGCTTGTAAAGCGCTGCTTCTACGGTTTTCAACTCTAGTCATCGTAAAGGCATTAAGTGCTAATTCGATTCCAGCATGGAAGTTAGCATAGAAACTGAGGTCAATTTTGCGATTAATTTTATTTAACAATTCTGCTGCTTGTTTTAATTGGTTTTCTATCTCATTGATACGCTGCGATATAACAGCAAAACCCATTACAGAGACTCCAAGATTAAGTACACTAGCAGCACTAGTTATCTGCAAAATACCTTGAGTTACTTGTAAACTTTGCCCAATTACCCCTAAATCTTGTTCAATACCACCTAGTCGTCGATTAACATCAGCAAATCCTTTAGTTGAAATTGCTGCGTTTGCTCCTGAAACAATCAAATTGAGTACACCAGTAACAGGATTGGTAGCGAAAGACATAGCTTGAGGAGCAAGTGAGCGATTGTCCCGCAACCAAGTAACAATTTTCTTACTAGCTACTTCTCTAATTACACCTCCAACCCGTTCAAAAGTTCCATCTTTCAGCCCTTTAGCAATCCAATCAGTAAGCATAAAGGTTACTGTCACTGGTAAAGTCATAATCTTCTCCAAGTTGATAAATACTCAGTAGGGCTATATCTGGCAAAAAATCGCTTGGATTCTCCGCAGCAAATAACCGCGCTTTACTCAGTATTCCCAATTTGAGTTCTATTCTGTCTAATAGCGATCGCTCTTTTTAGCTATCGAGTCATTACCAGATGAGAAGGTTTTAGCTCTGTGCGATATGCAGATGGAAACTCAGCAGCAAGAGGTTTTCAGTGACTTGCAAGCGCGTTACCGAGAGGGACAACTTAATGACTCCCGGTTCGCCCATTTTTTCGGGAGTTAGAAGAAATGCTACTCAGGAGTAAAAGATTGACCACCAAGTTGAGTG
>NZ_JACKZS010000166.1 GCF_014222285.1 Nostoc sp. UCD121 | reverse complement strand
GGAGCAGGGGAGCAGGGGAGCAGAGGGGAATTTCTAAATATCTGAACGCAATGCCTAAAATTTATTCTTTCTCCCCTGCACCTGGGCTCCTCTGCACCCCTGCTGCCTCAACGATTTTCCCTTTTCTTAGTGCCATTCGGGGCAAGAACCAAGCGAATTAATTAATTCAAAATTATTCTTATTCTTCCTAACAGAATTTTGAATTTCATTAAATGGTCAAAGCTATAGTTAATTGTGCCTATAATAATTTACGGGTAATTATAACTAGAAGTTAGCACTTCATCTGTGTATTGGTTGAGCTACGCATTACAAGCGATACCAGGGATAACCAAAAGTCATCGACAGCGCAATAGTTTCTATTTTCGTTGCCAATATGCTCAGTCAGCGATCACATTGTGGGTTTGCAGACTAAATGAAATTTTTTTGCAGACTAAGTGAAAAATTCCCCCTAAATTCGCAGACTAAATGAAATTTTCCACAAAATGGACATAAAACCTCCCAATTCATTACCGCACAAGGCTTTGAAGCAAAACTTTGATTATAGCGATCGCTCTGGGACCACGAAAGAATCAGGGTTACACAAGTAGATTTTCAATTAGTCTGCAATGAAATTTCACTTAGGAGCCACGAGTTCTTAAACTTTATAAATATTTTAAGCATAAATACTAACAATTGTAATTATAGTTATTTATATTTTACTGTCTAATATTGTAAGAATTTCGGACAAAAATTAAGTATATTTAACAACGATACAATAGTTTAAGTTTAGACAACTTGATGCTGGAATTTTGGAAAAGCCTTCTTGCTTATAAACAGTTTATTCCCCACGGTCATTGCTATCTTTGGAAACCAGAATTAGTGGGGTTGCATATTGTATCCGACAGTTTAATAGCGCTTTCTTATTATTCCATTCCGCTGACGCTACTTTATTTTGTCCGCAAGCGCCAAGATTTGCCCTTCAACTGGATATTTCTGCTATTTGCAGCATTTATTGTTACTTGCGGTACTACCCACCTGATGGACATTTGGACACTGTGGTACCCAACTTATTGGTTGAGTGGGTGCATCAAAGCTATTACAGCCATAGTTTCACTGTACACAGCTTCTGAACTTATACCTTTGATACCAAAAGCACTTGCTCTCCCCAGCCCTGCACAACTGGAGGTAGCCAATCGAGAACTGGAGCGGGAAATCAGCATACGTAGACAGGCAGAACTCGCACTACAAGAGCGGGAAGCGATGTTGCGGCGAATTGGCGATAATCTGCCCAATGGGGCAATTTATAAGGTAATCCGCGAATTCGATGGTAGCGATCGCTTTGAGTACATCAGCGCAGGGATTGAAAGATTGACGGAAGTCAGCGCAGAAGATATAGTGAAAGATTCAAGTTTGCTCTATCGCCAGTTTATTCCAGAGGATGTACCACTCCTGTTGGCAGCAGTCGAGGAATCTCGGCAGAATCTCTCGGTATTTGATATACAACTGCGAATCCAAACGCCGAGCGCTCGGCTGAAATGGTTCCATTTTCGTTCTACGCCACGTCAGTTGCAGGATGGTCGTGTGGTTTGGGATGGGCTGGTAGTGGATGTCACCGACCTCAAATGTACTGAAGAAACACTACGCAAGAGTGAAGCCTTATTAGAAGAATCTCAGCGAGTTGCTCGTCTCGGTAATTGGGAATTTGATATTGCCACTAGCAAAATTACCTGGTCAAAGCAGCTGTTCGACCTTTTTAATCGAGATCCCGCACTTCTTGAGCCGAACTACCAAGAAAATCTGCAACTGTACTGCCCAGAAGACGCAGGAAAATTAGCCCAAGCTACTGAGCGGGCAATGTCAACTGGCGAATCATACAAACTCATTCTGCGGGCATCTCCAACTTACGGGTTTACTACTTATATTGAAGGGATTGGACATGCAGAATTCAACGCAGATGGAAAAGTAATTCGCCTCTATGGGACTACCCAAGATGTTACAGAACGGCAAGCCGCACTCAATGAACGCAAACAAGCTGACGAAGAACTCCGACGCAGTGAAAGGCTGCTAGCTACTGCTCAAAAGATTGCCCATCTGGGCAGTTGGGAATGGTACTTAGAGTCTCAAAAACAAATTTGGTCAGCCGAAACCTTCCGCATTTTCGGTCTAAATCCTGCTGAATCAGTACCGACGCAGGCTATTTTTCTCCAGATGCTTCACCCAGAAGACCGACCAGTGTTGCAGAGGCATCTACTACAGGCGATCGCCAAGGGAATCCCTTTCAATCTTGAATATCGCATTGTCCGACCTGATGGCTCATTGCGCCACCTGGAGTTAAGAGTAGAGGTAGCTTATGATACTCATGGTAAGACTATTAGACTGTATGGAGCTATTCTAGATATTACAGAACGTAAAGAAAGCGAGTTAGAAATCACCAAGAGCCGCGATTTGCTAGAAGCTGTCTTTAACGGATCTGCTGATGCGCTCTTTTTGGTAGATATAGAAACCTTACTGACTATTGACTGTAATAATCGCGCAGTAGAACTATTTGCAGCCTCAAGTAAAGCTGAACTCATTGGTATTGAAGGTCAAACTTTACAAAAAGAGCAGTTTACTTCTGATCAACTAACCACCATCGTCGAAGAAATTAACCAGCAAGGATTGTGGAATTACGAAATTGAATACCTTACCAAGCAGGGCAATTACTTTTGGGGAAACATGGCAATCAAGCAAATCAGGGTTGCTGACCGAGTGATGAATTTGGTGCGAGTTACGGATATCAGCCCCAAGAAGCTTATGGAAAAAGAACGCCAACGAGCAGAAGTAGCTCTCAAACAAAGCGAGATTCGCTACCGTGGCATTGTAGAAGATCAGACTGAATTCATTGCCCGATATTTACCAGACGGCGCAATCACGTTTGTCAACCAAGCTTTTGCACTTTATTTTGGGCGATCGCTAGAGGAACTGATTGGCAGCCGCTATCAACCGATTATCTTTGAGCCAGATCGGGAGCAAGTTGCTCAATTAATAGCTTCAATGAGTGCTGATAATCCTGTGGTCATCATTGAGAATCGCGTGGTTGTGGCTTCGGAGGTGCGTTGGACTCAGTGGCATAACCGGATGCTGTTTGACGAGCAAGGATGTTTTATAGAATTTCAAACGGTGGGACGCGATATTACAGCCCTCAAGGAAATCGAAGAAACACTTTTTCAAGAAAAAGAATTAGCTCAGGTGACGTTGCAATCGATTGGAGATGCAGTTATTACCACAGATGCGTTTGGCAGGATTCAATACTTTAATCCGGTTGCAGAATCTCTGATCGGATGTAGCCAAGCATCCGCACAAGGTTTGCTGTTAGAAAAAGTCTTTAGAATTGTGCATGAAACGACACGGGAGAAAGTTCTGAACCCAATTGAGCAAGCGTTACGGGAAAATCGAATTGTAAATTTAGCAAACCATACCGTCTTAATTACTGAAAGAGATAAAGAGATTGCGATTCAAGATTCAGCCGCGCCCATTCGCAATCGTCAGGGACAAGTTATTGGCGCGGTTATGGTGTTTCATGACGTGACTCAGAAGCGCACACTTTCGCGTCAGCTATCCTGGCAGGCAAGCCATGATCCCTTAACCGGATTGGTGAATCGCCAGGAATTTGAGCGGCAGCTTGAACAAGCATTATACCTTGCCAAGATAGACTACCAGGTTCATGCATTGTGCTATATGGATCTCGATCACTTCAAAATTGTCAATGATACCTGTGGTCATCAGGCTGGGGACGAATTACTGCGTCAAATTACTCTGCTATTGCAGGAGAAGATTCGCAAAGCTGACACACTCGGACGCTTCGGGGGCGATGAATTTGGTCTATTACTCAATCAGTGTACGCTAGAGCAAGCTTTACGAATTGTCAACGAGCTGCTTGATTGTGTTCAACAGTTCCGGTTTGTTTGGCAAGAGCAGGTATTCTCAATTGGAGTCAGTATTGGCTTAGTCAGTATCGACAAGAGTACCGAGAGCCTTGCAGAGGTTATCAGCACGGCTGACGCAGCTTGCTATACTGCGAAGAACCGAGGGCGCAATCGCGTCTATGTTGCTCAGGCTGACGACCAGGAGCGGCTGCAACAGCGCGACCAGATGCAGTGGGCCAACCGCATTTCTCAAGCTTTGGAAAGTGATTGGTTTTGTCTCTATGTTCAAAGGATTGCCGCGATCGCCCCGGTGGCTGAAAAGTGCGACCATTATGAAGTGCTGTTGCGGCTACGGAATGAGCAGGGAAATTTAGTGCTGCCGATGGCGTTTATTCCAGCAGCAGAACGCTACAACTTGATGCACCTGATCGATCGCTGGGTGATTAGTACTCTGTTCAGGAATTGGTCAAGTTTCGTTAGCGATGAACAAAGCATCTATGCGATTAACCTTTCTGGCTCTAGCATCAACGACGAGCAGTTCATTAATTTCCTGTATGAGCAGTTTACCTTATACCCCATCTCACCCCAGCGCATTTGCTTTGAGATTACCGAGACTGTGGCGATCGCTAACCTGCTCAAAGCCAAGCAGTTTATTCAGTCACTTCAACGCATGGGCTGTCGCTTTGCGCTGGACGATTTTGGGGTGGGGATGTCGTCGTTTACTTATCTCAAGTCTCTGCCTATAGATTACCTCAAAATTGACGGCAGCTTTATTCGTAACATCATTGAGAATCCTGTGGATAATGCGATCGTCACAGCAATCACGCAAATTAGCAGTGTGATGGGTATTCAGACGATTGCTGAGTTTGTCGAGAATGACGCGATTTTAGAGCGAATTACAGCACTAGGAATTGATTATGCACAAGGATATAACATTGCAGTACCTTGCCCATTGGGGTAGATATGAATGTCACTAAGAAAACGTGAAACCTTGCTAGGGCAGGGTGTTCGGGGTAGGGTGTAGTGTTTAAGACAATTAAACTTTAGCTGCCTCGAGGAACCCAATTACAGTATGTAAAAATTCTTCGCATGTCCGGCAAGTTGCTTGTGATATTTTCAGGTAAATGGAGTACATATATAAAACCCAAAACCTTGTAGAGACGTAAAATTTTACGTCTCTACGTGTATTCGATTAAAGCACAATCTGCTGTATTGTTTAACTTAGCTGATTCCGAAACTTGTTAACACTAATAGTTAATAGAACAATAGCAAAACCAAGTAATGCTAACACATTTAACCACAGCACATCTAAACCAACTCCTTTGAGTAAAATACCTCTAACAATAGTAATGTAATGACGAAGTGGATTAAATAAAGAGAGGAATTGAAATAAAGGAGGCATGGATTCAATAGGAGATGTTGCTCCAGAAGTTTGAATCATTGGTAAATTTATAAAAAAAGATGTGAGTAATACTTGTTGTTGAGAACCGCAAAGAGTTGCCAACATAATGCCCAAACTAATTCCCACAAATACATACATACTTGATAAAGTAAGAAAGAGCAGGAAACTTCCACGAAAGGGTAGGCTAAATACGACTGTTCCCAAGGTTAAAGCTAGTAGTACATCTCCCATGAGTAGGAATGCCAACGGGATAATTTTAGCTAATAAAATTTCCCAGTTGCTAGAGGGAGTCATTAACAATTGCTCTAAAGTTCCTGTATCTTTCTCGCGCACAACGGTTACTGCTGATACTAATGTACCGATTAATGTCAGGACTAAACCCATAACTCCTGGTACGAAAAACCAGCTACTAGTAAGTCCAGGATTGTAAAGAAAAACGACTTCGGTTGATACTGGCGGACTGACTTGACCCTGTACCAAACTGAAATTATATTGTTGGATAATCTGATTAACATAGTTAGCAGCAATTCCGGCTGTATTTGCATTCACTCCATCGATAAATACTTGAATTTCTGCTGATTTTTTGGCTAGTTGGCGCGGAAAATCTGGTGGAATTATTAGTCCTACATCTAATTTACCTTCTTCTACTTGGCGGCTTAAATCTTTTTCACTTGTTGGAACACTTTCTAAGTTAAAAGTGTGATTGGATGTCATTGCTGAAACTAGTTCCCGACTGGTGGAGATATTGGCATAGTCAATTACACCCAGTCGTAAATTATGGACATCCGGGTTAAGTGCGAATCCGTAAAGCAATAATTGTACTGTTGGTGGCACAATTAATAAAACAATCAATTGCCTGTTTCGCAGAATTTGATTAATTTCTTTACGAACTAATGACCACAATGGACTATCAAATAATTGCAAAATATATTTCATATATGATTAAGGCTGATAACTAACTACCAATGACCAATGACTAATGACTAATGACTAATGACCAATGACCAATGACTATTGACTAATTTGCATTCGACTTAAAAGCCGACGCGCTACGTTGAAAAATACAAATCCTAAAATTGCAAGCATGAGTAAGTCAAACCAAACGCCTGTCCATCCTGTACCACGCACAAAAGCATCACGGGTGATATCAATGTAATAACGGGCAGGAAATATGTTAGGCGTTAGTGAAAGGGGGAAAGGAATATTACTGAGGGGATAAATAAAACCAGACAGCAATAAAGATGTAATAAAACCGACAAGAGAAACAATTTGCACTGCGGAATTTTGATTATTAGTGCGTACACCTATAAGTAAACCAAAGGAAACACTATCTATTAAAAATAGTAGAGTTCCTATTAATAAAGTAATCGGGTTACTAATTACGCCGAGCTGAAAAATTATTGATCCTAATCCTATGACTACTAAAGCTTCTGTAATCGCAATTAGTAGGTAAGCTAGTCCTTTTCCAAGTAAAAGTTCGGTTGCACTAATGCTAGAAGCATAAACTTGTAGAATTGTACCTTTTTCTTTTTCACGCACCATTGCGATCGCGGTTAGCAATGAGGGGAAAATCCACAATACTACACCATAAGTTCCTGGCACAATGTACAGCGACTCCAATCTACCAGGGTTAAACCACAAACGGATTCGCGGTGTAATAATACTTTTATCTGGTAGTAGTCCTTGGTCTTGCATGAAAAAATTAGTTACTCTTTGAATGCTACCTCTAATTACACGAGCGTTATTAACATCTGTGGCATCGATTAATACTTGTACCTTTGCATTTCTACCCGCTTGAATATCTCGGCTAAATTGGGGAGGAATAATTACTGCGGCTTTAGCAATACCCCTGTCAATTGCATCCCGTGCCGGATTACCACCTGACCATTGTTTAGGTACAAATTGATTGGTGGCATACAACCGCTCAATATAGCTGCTACTCAGGTTTGTACGGTCAAAATCTTGGACAATCAGAGGAATATCTTTACTTTCTAAACGAATCGCAAATCCAAAAATTAATAAAGTCAAAAATGGTAATAAAAATGCTAAACCTAAAGTTAAGCGATCGCGCCGAAATTGCGCTATCTCCTTCACACATTGGGAAAAAATTCTTTTCATTATTTATTCTCAGTTTTCATGTTCCTAATCCCCTACCGCACGTTCAACGATACCAATAAAAGCATCTTCCAAAGAGAAAGGAATGGGACGCAGAGATTCAATAGTCATGTGTGCGGATTTTAAAAGCTGAGTTATTTCGGGAATTTCTGCTTCCGGGTGATCCAGAACAACGTGTAAACTATCGGCAAAAATCGAGACACGCCACGAATCAAGATGTTGTTTAAGTATCTTGGAGGCGGCTTGATTTTGGTTCACAATAATCTTTATAAGTTGTCCTGGTTGAGAAGCTTTGATATAACTAGGTGAACCTTCGGCGGCAATTTCTCCGGCTACCATAAAACTCATACGGTTACACTGTTCAGCTTCTTCTAAATAGTGCGTGGTCACCAAAATAGCTGTACCATTGCGAGCAAAGTCATTAATTAGCTTCCAAAACTGACGACGGGCTAAAGGATCTACCCCGGATGTCGGTTCATCGAGAAATAAAATATCTGGTTCGTGCATTACAGAAGCGCCAAAAGCTACTCGCTGCTTCCAACCACCGGGTAATTGTCCGGTAAGCATCTGTTCTTGTCCCTCTAAGCCACAGGTAGCAATTACCCAATCAATCTTTTCTCGCCTAAGTTTGCGGGGTACGCTGTAAATCCCGCTATAAAATTCTAGGTTTTGCAGAATTGTCAGATCGTCGTAAAGAGTGAATTTCTGGCTCATATAACCTATACGTCGCCGTAAGTCACGACTACGCAGATTTCCTGTTTCACCACCAAGGGAAATTTCCCCGCCACTAGCTGCTAGTAATCCACACAGCATTTTGATAGTAGTTGTTTTTCCGGCTCCATTTGCACCTAAAAGCCCGAATATTTCGCCATAGCGGACTTCGACATTAACGTTTTTGACTGCCTGGAAGTTACCAAATACACGGTTGAGATTGTGGGCGTAAATAGCGATTTGCTCAGAAGAATTTTGAGGTTTGAATTGTTGCCTATTTCCCCCACGAGAACGAGGAAAGGACAAAAACGCTGGTGCTGAACCTTGTTGTCGTAGACGGGTGACAAAGACGTTTTCTAAGGTGGGTTCGCCACGTTCAATACTGGGGTGATGCTGTTGTAGTAGTTGATTTACCTGGGTTTCACCGAGAGTTACATCTTGAACGAGAACATCCAAACGATCGCCAAATGTCTGCACATCGACTATATTTGTCTGCACATTCTGCAAGAGAAGTTTCTCGGCTATCTCTAGATTTGCTGTTCTGACTTCTAGGCGATGTAAGCCTAAATTGGCGCGTAATGCTGCCGGTGTACCAATTTCGTGAATCTGACCACTATACATCAGTGCGACGCGATCGCAGCGTTCAGCTTCATCTAGATAAGGTGTGGCGACAACAATGGTCATCCCATCGGCAGAAAGTTCTGCTAATACATCCCAAAATTCCCGTCGGGAAACTGGATCAACCCCTGTGGTAGGTTCATCTAATAACAGCACTTCCGGTTGGGAAACCAAGGCACAACACAGCGCCAGCTTTTGTTTCATCCCGCCGGAAAGTTGACCCGCCAAGCGATCGCCAAACTGTTCCAAACTCATTAATTTTAAGTATTTCTGGCGGCGTTCCCGCAATAAATTATCACTCACTTGGCGCAATCCCGCCGCATAACGCAAGTTTTCATCAATACTGAGATCCAAGTACAAGGAAAACTGTTGTGTGAGATATCCCGTCCTTAAACGTGCATCTCTTGCCGGCTGACCCAATACTTGCACTTCTCCCGCCGTCGCTTCCATCACCCCGCCTAAGATGTGAAAGGTAGTAGTTTTACCAGCACCATCAGGGCCAATTAACCCAAACATCTCACCCTGATTGACAGTAAAATCAATTCCCCGGACAGCGATTAGTTGTCCATAATGTTTATGTAAATTACTAACTTTAATAGTAGTGGTTGAGTGACTAGATAATTGTGGTGGTTTAGGAGTTGATAATTTCATTTGCCGACCTCTTTACCCTGCAACGCAATCTCTACATCTGCTGGCATTCCAATTTTGGCACAGGGCAAATCTGCACCAGAGTAGGGGTTTTCTGGGTTAAAGCAGCCAGAAGGGTTTTCTAACTGAATCCGCACCCCTACTACTTGTCTGACCCGATCTTTTTGGAAGTAGATATTCTCTGGGGTAAAAGAGGCTTGAGGATCAACAGAAATAACTTTGCCCATGAGGGGTTTTTCCGGCGCAGAATCAAGAAAGATTTTGGTTGTTTGTCCTAAACGCACTTTCCCAATATCGCCTTCGGGAATAAAACCTCGCAAATATACTGTTTTGGGATCAACTACTGTCAAAATCTTGGTTTGACTGCTAACTACAGTCCCGATCTCTGCACTACGGGCAGTTACTACCCCATCCAAAGGACTAACAACATTTAAATCTTTTTTCGAGTCTTCTATTTGGGTCAGGATTTGCTGTTTTGATGCTAAGGCATCTTTGACTTTGGCCTGAGCAGATTTTACCTTTGCTTGGGCAGATTTTAGTTGAGCAAAACTCTGATCTTTTTTTCTGTTTAACGCTTCTATTTGGGCATTGCGAATACCAGGATTGAAACTTGTAGTTTTCGCTTGGGTTAATGCCCCGACAACAGCGCGTAATTGTTCTTGCCCAGCATTTACTGCTGCTTTTCGTGCTTCTAGGGTGGCTACTGCCGTGTCAAAGGTGGTTTGTGCTTGGTCAAATTGTTGTTGATTAATAGCCCCGTCTTTGACCAGTTTGGCATAGCGATCGCGATTCATTTCCGCTAATTTTACTTCTGCTAGTGCCTGCTTTGTCTGTGCCTGCGCTTGTAATAATTGTGCCTTGGCTGCCGCTACGTTAGATAGTGCCTGTTGAACTCGTCCTTGGGTATCTCCTTGGGATTGGTGAAAATTAAGTTTTGCTTCACTGATTTGGCTATCAATTTGTTCAATCCCACTTTCCACTTGAGTAGCATCGGAAATTGCTTGCTGTTCATCAGATTGAGCAGATGCAACCCTAGCTTCAGCACCCCGCAGTTGTTCTTGTAGCAGTTGGTCGTTACTGTCATCCAACTTGATTAATTCTTGCCCCTTTTTTACTGCTGCCCCTTCCCGAACTGCAATTGAAACAATTCTTCCCGAACGCTTCACCCCAATCTCAGTTTCGTAACCCTCAATCCTTCCACTCACCTTCAGTACATTTGCTGCTCCTTGTTGTTGACTATGCCACAGAAAATAACTGATACCACTTGCTATAACCAGCAACCCTAATAACAAAATCGGTTTCTTCCGTTTCTGCTTAGATGGTGGCACTGGAACATTTATAATCCCTTCTGGAGATGTTGAGGCAGTCTGAGTCATGATACCACCCTATATTTTTATCATTAAACATTTACTGGAATTATCATACTAGACTGTATGGTATGATTCTCCAAGAGACAAGAAATATGTAAAAAAATTTACGTCAAATATGCCCAAAACCTCTGGTTCCCAACCTGAAACTTTATCTCGTTTAAGAGCCATGACTCAAAAACAGGAGCAAATTTTACAAGGAGCCATGCAGGTATTCTTGATAGATGGCTATGCTGGAACCAGTATGGATCGGGTAAGTGCGGAAGCTGGAGTATCTAAGCAGACAATATACAGTCACTTTCAAGATAAAGAAGGACTATTTAAGGCGTTGATCGAAAGGGTAACAATTGCTAGTTTCCAAGGGATTTTTTGTACAGAAGATTTGCATGGTGAGCCAACGATTTTATTGCGTGAAATTGCTGAAACCTATCTGACGAAAGTTGCCGAGAATCCTGAATACTTAGCACTATTCCGCTTGATTATTACCGAGTCGCAACGCTTTCCAGAATTAGCAAAATTATATACTCAAACAGTGATTCAACGTGGACGGCTATTACTAAGCCAGTATTTAGCTTCTCATCCAGAATTAGGCATTAGTGACCCAGAAGCAACAGCACAAATCTTTTTTGGTTCGCTGGTATCCTATGTGATGGTGCAGGAAATGCTCTATGGCAAAGAAATGATGCCATTGTCACGCGATCGCATTTTAGATAGTTTAATGAGTTTCCTACTTGCCCACACAAACAAATGATGTCTTATGTCACAATACCTTCGCCAAAACAAGAGTATGAAGAGAGAGGGGACTTTCAGAACTATCAAATCAGGGGTCAACAGGCGAAAAGCTGACAAAGCTTCTTCACCATCACTAGCTGTCACTACACTGTAGCCAATCATTTCTAGACGTATCTGTAAAATCCGGCGGATGCTGGCTTCGTCATCTACTACTAAGATTGTGCCTTTCTCACATGATAAGTTTCTCAACGCTGTTCCTAATGGCGAGAACTCTTAACCATCCATTCCTTCCATTGGATGGTAGAAGAAGAAAATCTGTTTGCTACAAAGACTGGTAACGAAATAGTTACAGATGCTGGATGGGAGAAAATTTCATTTGAAGAAACGAGAAAACTATTTAGTCCCGAAACATTTCAAGAATGGTACGAACTGTTCCTAGAAAATACAGATATCTCGGAAATACTTTCAGAATCTAACGTAGATATAGATTTAGATGATAAATCAGCAATAGTTGTATTTTCCTATTTTCTCGTCATCCGCCATAGCAGATCCATCAGAGTTGAGCGTTAGCATGGTTTCCCCTGATCCAATTCACCATCATATTGCCAAAGATACGTCATCATTGACCCGATCCAGGTGCCCATATACCGCTGTTTTTGTGGGTCGTAGCCCAGGGTCATTAGCGTTGTTACAGAACCACAGCCAGGCATTTCGCCCTGCCCTTTTGCCAATACCCAAAGTCTAGCCAGTGAGCAGCTTTCGCTGTGCCCAAGGCAACGCACAGTCTCTGTTCCCGTTGATTTTACGGGAGGTTGATCGGGTTCCATCATCGCTTCGATTTCATACGTCCACTGACCGACGAGTTTCTGGAGCCACTGATGTTCTTTTTGCGGTTGAGCAGGCATGGGTGAGGTTTGTTCAGCTTGGTTGGGTTTTATTGGGTTATCTCCTTTTGTGAATCATTGTGATTGAGACTTGCAAGTGCAGCTGCGATTCGCCCAGATGCCTTTGGTCGTTTGTACATTCGTTCCATGTAGTCCAGCAGCGTGGGGAAAGTGGCGAGTAGCTGAACTTCATTCGCCCAATCCAGTGTGTAAGCAAGCACAAAATCAGCCACTGTGACGTGTTCACCCACTACAAACTGCCGATCCAACAGATGGCTCTCTAAAACGACAGCCATACTGGTGAAGTCTTGCCGAGCGAGAGGTATTTCAGCAGGCAATCTCAACTCTTCTGGGTATATAAACGTGTGGCGAGCGATACGCCATAGCGGCTGTTCCAATTCGGTGGCAGTAAAGAGGAGCCAACGATAAAGTTGTGCTCGCAGAAGCAAGTCTGTAGGTACCAGGTTAGATTCTGGGTACTTCTCACCGAGGTACAAAGCAATGGCTACGGATTCAGTGATGATATGTTCGCCATCGATGAGTACAGGGAGCTTGCCAGTGGGATTGATGGTGAGAAAATCGGGTGTACGGTGTTCACCTGCCCGTATGTTGATGGAGATTGCTTCAAATTCCACCCCAAGTTCCTGGAGAACCCAGCGAACTCGAATTGATCGCGTGGGAGCAAATTCATAGAGTTTCATGAATCAACCTCAGTGATGTGCAAATATCTTTCATCTTGTTGTTGGTCAGTGGTCAGTGGCTATTTACAAAGGACAAAGGACGAATGACAGATGTTGGTATAGGCTCAGATGGGAATGGCACGCTTGTTAATCGCAAAGCCCTGATATAACAAGATTTTGAGTGTGGGGGTAAGACTTCTTCCCCGTCCTCCCACACCCTGGCAGCAAGGAGGTTTCAGCTTTTCAAGCGTGCCATTCGGCTCAGATGGTTTGTTCGCAGTTGATCATCCACGGTGTCCCAAACTGATCGATCAACATGCCAAAGCGCGATGACCAGAACGTTTGCGCGATCGCCATCTTCACCTTGCCGTTTTCTGCTAGAGCGTGAAAAAGCCGTTCTGCCTCAGCGATTTGGGGAACGCTAATTTGTACGTAGAAACCTTGCGGGGTTTCAAAGTATCCTGGTGGGCAGTCAGATCCCATCAGGAGGCGATCATCTAGTTCAAGGCAAGCGTGCATGATTTTGTCTTGCCATTCCGGTGAGACATTTTCGGCGGAAGGTGCTTCTTTGTGTGTCATCATCATAGTCATCTTGCCACCCAGACATTGTTCATAGAACTTGAACGCTGCCTCACAGTTGCCGTTGAACATCAGGTAAGAATTGAGTTTCATTGATTTCTCCTTTTGTAATCGATTCTGCGTTTTGATGAGCGGATCGTTCGCATATAAACATCATTTGCGCGGTTGTTGATGACGTTACTCTTGCTGCTGCGTTTCAAGTTGAGCGCGAATGCGGTCTGACTGCTCCCTTAAGGCGGGTGTCAGGACTTCACCAAAATCCTCTGCCTCGAATACGGGACGAATCTCAATCTCGGAGTCTCCTGGCATAGGGTTAGGGCAGCGCTTGACCCAAGCAACTGCCTCTTCCATTGAGTTCACCTGCCACAGCCAGTACCCTGCCACTAGCTCCGGCGCTGGAGTGAAAGGTCCTTGGGTGACGGTGCGATCGGTTCGGGAAAAGTGAACTCGCACCCCTTTTGAGCTAGGATGAAACCCCTCAGCGGCGAGCAAGATACCTGCCCTAGCTAATTCTTCGTTGTACTGCCCCATTTCAGTTAAAAGCTGTTCGCTCGGCATGACCCCAGTTTCAGAGTCTTGGGTTGCTTTGACAAAGACCATGACTTTCATTGTGAAATCTCCTGTTGAATGGTTTTGAGTTAGATTGCGAGGGGTTGGGTGTGCTGATTAGCGCAAAGCGCAACTCCGAAGGAACCGCTAATCAGCAGCGACACGCTTGAGTTCATCAATCTCGATCTTCTTCATTTGCAGCATGGTAGTGGTCACTTTTTGAGAGGTTGCCGCGTCGGGGTGGTTGAGTAACTCAATCAGAATGCGAGGAATAATTTGCCAGGAGACACCGTATTTGTCTTTGAGCCAGCCGCATTGCTGTGCGGTTTCATCCCCACCGGCAGACAATTTTTGCCAGTAATCGTCCACGTCCGCCTGGGTATCGCAAAAGATTTGGAAGGAAATCGCCTCGTTAAATTTGAAGGTCGGACCACCGTTGAGTGCTGTGAACGGCTGACCATCAAGTTCAAAGCTGACAGTCATGACGGCTCCGGCTGGTTTTCCGTGAATTTCCTGTCCAGCGTCTCCATATCGACTGACGTGGACAATTTTGGAATTGCGAAAAATCGACGTATAAAGCTGAGCGGCGGCTTCGGCTTGATCATCAAACCATAAACAGGGAGTGATTTTGGAATTGTTTTGCATGAGGGTTCTCCTTGAGTTCAAGCGGTTAAGGACGGTCAACAAGAAGGGTGTGGGGTGTAGGGAAGACTGCATTGATCCGGGCTTGAACCCCCACCAATGCTATCGTCTTGACTCATACGGGGCTTGTAACCAAGAGTGTTGTTGGGGCTAAATATTCACTACACCCCACACCCTATACCCCGCCCCAACGGGGCTTGGTCAGGGCTGTGCTGGTAGTCCCGCAACTTCGATGACAGGACGGATTTCGACGGTGCCGACTTTTGCACCTGGGATGCGGGTGGCGATCGCAATGGCTTCATCCAAATCCTGAGCATTAACGAGGAAGAATCCACCCAATTGTTCGCGGGTTTCGGCAAATGGTCCATCGGTCACGAGTGATTTGCCATCACGGACTTGGACACTGGTTGCGGTTGCAACAGGATGGAGTGGAGCCGTCGCCAGAAATTGTCCTTGAGTATGCAAGTCTTGGGCGAGTTGGGCAGATTCCCCATAGCAATGCTCCCGCTCGGTGTCGCTCATGGCGTTTTCGTCCATATAAATCAGCAGCAAATATTTCATTCGGTTGCTTGCCTCCTTTGTGATTAAGTCGAACGGGAATTGTCCAAATCGACACCTGAGTGCAAAAATTTTGTCTAGTACAATTGAACTTATCTCCCTTTATCAGTTAGTCGAACGGCAATTGCTCAAATCGACACCTTGCCCAAAATTCTTTATATCTTTTTGTCAAAGGTATGGCTTCAATCCCAAAAACAGATGTGGCTCAAGCAATTGCTGCCCTTTATCGAACTGAATGGGGGCGCATTGTTGCTATTCTGATTCGGCTGGTCGGAGATTTTGATGTAGCTGAAGAAGCTGCACAGGCAGCATTTACAGCGGCAGTGAATCAGTGGGAAAGCGACGGTATTCCCGATCGTCCCCGTGCCTGGATTATCCGAACTGCCCGGTACAAGGCGATCGATCACCTCCGACGACGCACGAAACTGACCGAAAAACTGGAGTGGTATGCGGCATCTGGCTTAATTCCATCCACTGAAGAACCAACCTATGACAGTGATGAAATTGAAGACGATCGCCTGCGATTAATCTTTACCTGCTGTCACCCGGCACTGGCAACGGAAACTCAAGTAGCGTTGACCCTCCGAATGTTGGGTGGACTGGAAACCGACGAAATTGCCCGCGCTTTTCTTATACCGACTGCAACAATGGCACAGCGGTTAGTTCGTGCTAAACGCAAAATTCGAGACGCAGGCATTCCTTACAAAGTACCTGAGACGACTGATCTCGCTCCCCGGATAGAGGCAGTCCTGACAGTCATCTATCTCATCTTCAACGAAGGCTATGCCGCAACCAAAGGAGATGCGATCGTGCGGGCTGACCTCTGCATCGAAGCGATTCGCTTGGGGCAACTGGTGCGGCAATTGCTAGCACCCCAACCCCCATCTGAAGTCACAGCACTGGTGGCACTGATGTTATTGCACGATTCGCGGCGCAATGCGCGTCTAGATGAGGCAGGCGATTTGATTTTGCTAGAAGATCAGGATCGCAGTCGTTGGAACCATCTACAGATTGCTGAAGCGTTACCTCTGGTAGAGGAAGCGTTGCTCTTTGGAACCGGAGTGTATGCCCTGCAAGCGGCGATCGCCGCCCTCCATTGTCAGGCAACCCGCGCCGAAGAAACAGACTGGGCGCAGATCGTGCGGCTCTATGAGGTGTTGGAACGCTTGCAGCCCTCACCCATTGTCACCTTGAACCGAGCAGTGGCGATCGCAATGGTAGACAGTCCTCAAGCCGCATTTGGACTGATTGATAGCCTTGCTCCAGAACTGGACAGCTATCATCTCTTTCATGCCACCCGTGCAGATTTATTCCGGCGTGTTGGAGAATTAGAGGAAGCGACCCAGAGCTATACACGGGCACTAGAATTAGTGACAAATGACAGTGAGCGTCGTTTTCTGGAACGTCGGTTGCGCGAAGTTCAACCTAACATTCAGTCCGGCTAAGGGTTTACAACAGTTTAAAGCGCCAGGCATCCATGATGCCGTTGAAAAAGAAATAAAAAATCTTCTAACAGGGTGAACTTGTAACTTAACAAAAGGCAAAAGAAGACAAGTCGGCTTAGTACTTTAGTACTGTTATAATCCAATCGTTTGATCAAGTTGTGTTCGGGTGCAGCAAATCACCGATCGACTCTCTGGCACATCCACATCCACCTCAACTGATAGAGGATTCCGACATGGATAACAATCCCAGCATTCTCTCGCATATTTCGATTGGTACTAATGATTTTGAACGAGCGATCGCCATTTGTCGTAGTGCGGTTCCTGCGGCGAGCGTTCGCGGAGCGTCTCCAAGAGTTGCCATCGCTCTGTGAATATAGGGCAATGCAGCGTTCATTGATGTGCAGTTATTCAATTTCTCCTCTTTCTCCCCACCCTCCCCACACTCAAAAATCTTGTTATATCAGGGCTTTGCGATTAACAAGCGTGCCATTCTAGTCTGCGGCAAAATTTCACTAATCTTAAGTATATAAAGTATTATTTTATACTTTATATACTTAGCTG
>NZ_JACKZS010000165.1 GCF_014222285.1 Nostoc sp. UCD121 | reverse complement strand
CAATTCCCAATTCCCAATTCCCAATTCCCAATTCCCAATTCCCAATTCCCAATTCCCAATTCCCAATTCCCAATTCCCAATTCCTCATTCCCCATTCCCAATTCCCAATTCCCAATTCCCTACTTTAAATTTCGGCATTCCGGTGCATTCGGGTTTTCCTTGCAATATTCTTCAAAAGAGACTTTGGCTGATACCATCCCCTCAGCTTTCTGATGAGCAGCTTCTGCCTGGAGTTCTTCTACCTCATCCCAAGCGGCTGCACAGGCTTTAGAATAGGCTCCTTGTTCGGTGCAAATAGCGCGAGACTGTTCAATTGCTTTTTGAATTCTCTCTTCCAGCAGTAGCGCTTTTGGGGCTTCCACAAAGTCGCTTTTAGTCAAAATGTCGGTAATCGAGATTATACCTAACAGCTTGCCTTGAATCACAGGTGCCCGATGAATACCAGTATTAGCAAATAACCGCGCTACATATTCCACACCCAAATCAGGATTTACCACAATGCAGGGCTTGCTCATGATCTCGTAAACCCGCACTTGATTTGGATCTTTACCGTAGGCTGTTACCTTATACACAACATCCGTTTCTGTGACAATACCATAAGCATCATTTTCATGGCGAATATCTACAACTAGCGCCCGCAATTTTTTTTCCTTCATCAGCCCCACTGCTTCAGCAACAGTCGCCGAACCGCGAATGGTAACTACATCTTTGGTCATGATATCTTCAGCTTTCATCATTGCTGTAGTCTCCTGGTTAATAGTATGGTGCGGCACAGCGCCCTCAGAGGCGTATATATCGAAGCATTGCAGCCTACATTTTGCTAACTAGAAAGTAAAAAAGTCGAATCTTTGTCCAGCTACAACAATAAACTTAGAGCAACTATCAACTCATGATGTTATCCAATGTGACCAATGCCCAAAAAGCAACCATAAATTGCCGTAACTTTCTAGAAAATCTTGCCAAACCACTCCAGCCGCTAAAAAGTAAATTTTTGACTGTCAAATATCTATTGGTAATGACTAATAACTGATGGAGAAGTTAGGATAAAATGACGATCCAACTTTAGTTGAGATATTTCCTGTTAAGGAAAGTAAAAGCATTAAACAGCAGCGCCTTCAGTTTCCGTCAAGTTTTCCCGATTTCGAGTAAATTTCAATTACCAATCCCATGCCACATCGTCATTATCCTCCCGCCTACTTACGCTATCTCAGAGCCAGGTTATGGAATCTAGGGCGACCTGGTTTTTGGGTAACTGCAATTTTTTTATCTGTAATGGGGCTAGTAACCTGGGAATACTGGTCAAATCCAGATATTTTCGTTTATAAGCAAAAAAACAAAGTTACTTCACAAACCCCTACTGATTCCTCACTGTCAGCAGAAAACAGAGCCATTGCAGCCGATATTGATAACCTGCCAGTTTTATTTAATGACTTTGAGCAAGCAACTCTCCCATTAACGGCAAATACTCCCAAGGAAAAAACTGAGGCAAAAAACAGCAAAAGTTTATTAGAGGATGCAATTAACAAACAAAAGTTTGCTAATGATGCCAAATTAAATCCTACTTTAAGCGTTAATGGCGACACCCCCCCCGCCGTCCAAAATCCTTTTGTCGTACAAACCGAAAATTTATTGCGGACTGGGACGGTTAATAATAATCAGTTTCTAGGTATCAAAACTTTAACTGGGGTATCTGAACCAACAGACGGGGAAAAGACATCCTCTAACCTGGGAATTGGATTCACGAATCAAACCAATAAAAATCAAAATTCTGCCTCTGTCAGTCCTCTGCAAGCAATACTCAATCAATCGACAAATCAGAAGCTGTCTGGCTTTAATGCTACCACTGCAACTCAGACAAATGCTTTGGGCCGAGCCTCTGAGCCAGGAACAACGTTAATGCCACCTATGAATAGCTTATCCAGTCAGAATTCTCTACCAAGTGCTGGTTTAAACACAGGGACAGGCTACACGTCAACTGGTAGGAACTTGCAACCAAATCCCTACAGTAACTTAAATAACGGTCAGGTATTACCTAATAATGGGTTAAATACTGGTGCAAGTTATACGAACTTACAGCAAAATCCCTACAGTAACTTAAATAACGGTCAGGTATTACCTAATAATGGGTTAAATACTGGTGCAGGTTATACGAACTTACAGCAAAATCCCTACAATAATTTAAATAACGGTCAAGTAGTGCCTAATGTAGCACCAGGAACGCTTCCAGTCAGACCAAGTAATATTGCACCTTACTCTAGCCAGATTCCGGGTCAAAGTGTTGTCGCTCCCACAAACCCTATGGGATATGCGAATTATGGCTTGCAGCAGCCGACGCAACCACCACAGAATTATGGAAATTATGGCTTACAGCAGCCGACGCAACCACCACAGAATTATGGGAATTATGTGCAGCAGCAACCAACACAATCTAATTCCTTATATCTTCGCCAGCTGCGAGACAAGTATAGAAGTCCGGGTCAAAACTGATTATCAACAGGTCGCTTAACTGGATAAAGCCTAACTAAGGTGATTGTGGGCTATTTTGAATAATTGGAACTTCTGGTGTTTCGGGTTGTCGCTGTTGTCGTTGTAAATATTTACTCAATACATAAGCCATATCTCCACGGGTAACGGGTTTTAATGGAGAAATATTGCCTTGAGCATCTGTATTGAGAAATCCTTCTGTAGCTACTGTAGCGATCGCTTTTCTAGCCCAAGTTGGGATAGACTTTTCATCTGGATGTGAAGCCAGAATCTCATTTACAGACTCATCAGGAAACTGAAATACACCATAAGCTTGAGCGAAAATAGCAAGAGCCTCCGCCTTTGTCACCTTTTGATTAGGGAAAAACTCATTGCCCCGATAGCCTTTCATGATGTCAGTTTTTAAGACTGTCTGTATATCATTAAATGCCCAATAAGAGCGAGGAACATCTGGAATCGTTAAATTTGCTTTGTTAACAGCTTCTCTTTTATCAAGCCGAAATGCTTTGACCATAATCGACGCTAATTCTGCCCTACTGACTAACCTTTCTGGATAAAACTTGCCATCTGAAAAGTTTGTCATCCATTTCGCAGCAACTACCTGTTGAATGGAATCAGATGAGGTTCCAGAAGTCGTTTCTGGCACTTGAGCAATTGCTGGTAAATTTTGTAGTAGTGCTACTAAAGATAGAGTAATTGAAAGCTGACGCATCACCATAACCGCTTTTAGCTACTAACGTGAATTAAAAAAAACTACGTTACTGAGGTTAACGCAAAATTTGGTGTTCTTAATAACCTGTAACTCAGCTAGTGACGAATTTAGGCTGGGCAATGTTGCGTAGCTACGAGAGTGTAGCTTTAAAAATTAGGACTGTGTTCAGAATCCCAGCACTTCCCATCATTCCAAACTCTATTGGTGCGTTCACATTCTGATTTATCGTCAATCCAAGGAATTGAAGTAGGGTAATTCAAGTTAGTTAGAGGAGTCAGTGAAGACGATGCAACAGAAAATATAGTGTAGCTACAAGCCGATAGAATCATTAAAAATACTATGACAAACAAGGTATTGGCAGGAGTCCAAAAAGGATATAAACCTTTTTCAGAGCGCAAACGCGTTTTAGAACGACGTTCTGAACCTGCTAGCAAGACCAAATAAAATCTTAATCCGGGAATTGGTACTGAAACTCTTATGTCTAAAGAATGACGAGTCCAAATACGAGAGTTAAAAACCCTTTTGATGCCTTCTAATTGCTCTGCTGTGAAGGTATTTGACACTTCTGGGGCCATCTCAGCGATAAGTTTCTCGAAGGTAAGACCAGTATGCTGGGGCGTTTTCATAGTTGCGGTATATTAATATACTATCAATTCTACATAAGCAATCTCCTCTGTTCCGGACACTACAATGTTTTATTTTTTACAAGTTCCTAATATAAGGAAGCGGAAATTAGCAAAAACTTGTTTTTTACCTTTCATCTTTTGATGTTATCTGCCCACTACTATGGACTATAGTCAGTTTTTCAGGAGTTTTGGGAATGACAGGAACAGATCCCGTAAAGTTGATGAAGCAAGAAGTTGGCAAAGCCGCTGCCGCCCTAGTAAAATCGGGTTCTATCGTTGGGTTGGGTACGGGGTCAACTACAGCATATACGATTCAGTTTTTAGGCGATCGCCTCAAGTCTGGTGAACTCAAAGATATCATTGGCATACCTACCTCGTTTCAGTCAGAAGTGCTGGCGAAGCAGTATGGTGTCCCTCTCGCCACCTTGGATTCTATTGACCACATCGATATTGCTATTGATGGGGCAGATGAAGTTGATCCGCAGAAGAATTTGATTAAAGGCGGTGGTGCAGCACATACCCGCGAGAAAGTCGTAGACTACCTGGCAGAACAGTTTATCGTCGTGGTAGATAGTGGTAAATTAGTAGATCGCTTGGGTTCTAGTTTTGCTGTACCCGTAGAAGTGATTCCAATGGCAATTACTCCTGTAACCAATGCCATTAAAAAACTCGGTGGGAAACCCGAACTCCGCATGGGTGTCAAAAAAGCAGGCCCAGTGATCACTGACCAAGGTAACTTTGTCTTGGATGTCAGATTTGACTCTATTGAAGATCCAGTCAGCCTAGAAAAAACATTGAATAACATTCCCGGTGTTCTGGAAAATGGTATTTTTGTTAACTGTGTCGATTTAGTTTTGATTGGTGAAGTCAAAGATGGTCAGCCATTAGTGCGGCAACTGTAAGAGTTATAGATTTTGGATTTTAGATTTTAGAGACATCTAAAATCCAAAATTAAGCAGCAGGTTCAGTTCATCCAAACACTAATTTAAAATGTATTTAAAATGTGCGATCGCTACTTGGCCCACGTCTTGCTTAAGGAAAAATTACAAGCCAAGCTTGAGGAGATTCAAGCTAAGAGTGATGGCTCTCCTGTTACCGATTTGAAGCTAGACAAAACCTTAGCCGAAGAAATTGAAGAATTGACGACGGAACTAGAGAGCGTCAACCCGAATCTTAATCCTCTAATTAACGCGACTCATTTGTTAGAAGGAGCTTGGCAACTGCAATACTCCACTGCCAGAGAAATCCGTTCTTTGGTTTCTCTCCCATTGGGCTTAAAGCTGGGTAAAGTTTATCAAGTAATTGATATTGCAAATAAATTGTTTTTCAATCTAGCTAAGGTTAAACATCCTCTGGGGATAGTATCAGGATATGTTAAAGTGACAGCTAGCTTTGAGCCAGCTAAAGAAGATTTAGAACCTCTACCAAACAAACGCCTCAACGTTTATTTTGACAAACGCTACCTATCGATTGAGAAAATTGTTGGTATTAATACTCCTCAACTCAACCCATTTAAAGTTGTCTCAGCTAATAATCCTACTAGCAGAGCTGCGACATTAGACATTACTTATTTAGATGAAACCTTAAGAATTGGACGTGGAGGAGATGGAAGTTTATTCATTCTTAATAAATCTGATGATTTACCTGACTTCATCTCCTCAATTTAAAATTGATCGCGCCGATAAATGAATATGGCTCTCTCAATAACGCATCTTTTCACCAAAGTAAAACCAGGTTCTGCAATGGTGGAACTTAAAACATTAAGCTTAAAGTTAGGTCATGGTATAGCAGAAGATATTAATGCCGATCCGATAAGTCCCAGGCAAATTTTAATTGTTAGGTATGAAGATATTTTAGACTTATCAATTCAACCAGGACAATTGCGAGAAAATATTGTGGTTACAGGTATAGGATTTGATAAATTTATTCCTGGATCTCTGCTAACTTTTGAGAATGGTGCGGCAATTCGTCTAACTTTTTACTGCGAACCGTGTAAGCGAATAGCCCACTTAGTAGAATCATTTAAGAGCATCAAGGGTAAAAGAGGAATCTTAGGCGTAGTTACTAAATCAGGTCAAATTCAAGTTGGTGGTAAATTTCAGGTTCAAGCTCATAAATTTCCAGCATTACCTGAAAATCCTTATGAACGATTTCTAGGTTTTATCATCAAAATTCCCATTGGAAAAGTAGTTACATATAAACAGATAATTAAAGCTATAGGAGTTGACAATAGCTATTTAAGAGCTATTCCTACATATCTTAAAAAAACCTCGGCTACCAATTATCCAATACATAGAATATTAGACTCTAAAGGTTATTTAATAAATTATGTGAACCAACAAAAAGATAAATTGGAAACTGAAGGAGTTAAGGTTTTAGCAGAGGCAGATGTAGTGAAAAGTTTAAATAAAAATTATGTAGATATTAATAATTATTCATGGGAAGATTGCAACATATATTGATAATACATATTGCTTATTTAATTAGAATGGTAATTGCAAGATTATCCGGATTATGGAAAGTAAAATAGTTCATTGTATCAAGATAATCCTTGATTTTTGATTTGTTTAGATGTGGCTTCCATAAAGTCAATGAAAACTTTTATGAGCTTATGGATTCCCTCGCTACCTCCCGCAATTAAACCTCCTGTCAGTAACGCATCTAAACAACGAAAAATAATTACTTGGATTGGATTATCGAAATCAAGAACTACAAGTGGCTCAATTGATCGAATACCTATTGCGCTCATTAAAAGCCCAAATAAAAGGGATGTCCATAGAGCAATGACTCGTGTATCAGATTTATAAGCTGTCTTTTGGCGCTCTTTTTCATTTAAATTATCCATTTGTGGCTTGAATATTTTTAATGACTCCTGTTGATTTTGTGTAAAATTCTGGATAATTTGCTGTTCTAAACTCATTCCTTCAGGTGGTAGCCCAATGGTTTGATTTGATTCAAAAGAAGGAAACTGTTGTTGGACTTCTATAAGTCTTAGTTTTTCGGATATAAGAGCCTTTTCTTGCTGAATACTAATATCTAATTGTTCAACGAATGGGCCGCGCCAAGTAGTTATAAAAACTTCTAAAGAACGTTCTAGTAATAAAGAGATAAATAACTGTAATGTGAGTATTTGGATAATATCATTCAACCCAAAAGGTTTTAAAATAAATGGTTTAGATAATAACCAAGTTGACAAAGTTACTATTAAAAAACTAATAATAATTAAGACAAAAAATAGAGGAGATTCTGGAGAAAGCTTTAGCAACGTATCTATACTCCTGTTTCGCGTCACAATATTTAACACAGCCTGGAGGTGAGAACTACACCTGCTGAGTAACTTAACAACGTTAATTTGATAGAACAGTAAATAATTTATTACCCGGCCCTTTTTTCTGGGGGTGTGAGAGGCTGCGTTACAGTGGAGCAGGGTAATCTGAGGGTTTGTGATATAGCCGAAAGTGTTGCTATACAAGCATTATAGGAATAAACGTACTGTACATGGTGCGATCGCGCTTTTCTCTGGGAGAAATATGAAAAGCTGCATTGGGGAAAGGGGACGATACTAAAAGCAGCTACCAACTAAAAACCCCTCCAAGGTTGGAAGGGTTAAAGTAATTTTTAGTAATGGGATGATGATTAGGGGGAAACAGAAGCTTTTCCTCCTTGATGAGTTAGAAATGCGACATCAAAAGGTATGAGGTAGCTGACGTTTGGAGAATGAGTAGGTAAATTGTTAGAGTTGATAGCTATAGGTTCGCCACTCTTGTGAGTAACTATTTGAGCGCCACCCATTCCAGGCAATAAAGCAATCGAAGTAACAATGAGTACAGAATCTATCAAGATAGAAAGTTTCATAAGGTTCTATTTAGTTAAAGTAAAGTGTAATTAGTGTTCTTAGGAAATAGAGTCTTATTTTTTATCTGTCTTAACTTCCTGCATTCAGATTACCCAATCGGTTGATTTATTCCTCACCCATTAGGGTGAGCTAATGGAGTGCAAGAACTGAAAAAGATCATTCAAAGTTACTAAAACCCATCATGTGATAAGCAATAACAGCAGTATCAAAGGGTTTAAGGTAATTGATATTTGTGGAATGAGTGCGTAAAGTATGAGAGTTGATTGATGTGCAACTCCTGCTGTGACTGGCTATTTTAGTCCGAGCGATTCTAGGTAAGACACTAGAATTAACAATATGGACAAAATTAAGCGAAGGAAAGAGTTTCATCGCTGATGCTGTGTTGGTTAATATATCGGGAGCAAAGTTTAGGATAAACTTGAACAGATATGTATTTAACTGAGATAATCTCAAGATTTATGCAGCGCTGTTAGGCAGTTGTAGGAAGATGTTAATAAACTATATAGCGATTCTTAGCTTAGTGTGGTATGTTTTCAAAGTTACTAAGCTTGGTAAAAAAGATTTGAGTCTACCTCAGTTGGTTAGGAAACGCTACATAACATATTACTAAAGACTTTCGATAGCTTTGAGAACCTCTGCTGCTGACTGATATCGTTGAGTAAAATCGAAATGCGCCATTCTATTTAAAATAATAACTAACTCGTTTGTAGCGTCAGTTAGCTCGCGCCAATGTTGCCAAGTCTGTTGATTGCCATCAGCTTCACCTTGAATAATTATTTCACCAGTATTTACATCTCTGCGAAATTCTCTAGGATCTACCCCGGTTAAACCTTGAATTCCCATAATTCCCAACGCATAAATATCGCTGTTGAGTTTTGGCAACCCGCTCATTTGCTCAGAAGGTGCATAACCAGGCGTACCAATTGAAATAGTCTGAGCTTCTTGCTGCTGAGGATGAATTTGCTTAACAGCGCCAAAGTCAATTAAAACAATGTGTTGATCTGATTCTCGTCTAATCAAGTTACTAGGTTTGATATCTCGATGGATTACACCATAGCTGTGAACAAAAACAAGTACGTGTAAAACTTCTTTGAGCATTTCCACAACTTCAGCTTGTTTTAGTCGCTTTCCAGAAGTTACTTCTTTGTCTATAGCGTGCCCTCGAACAAATTCTTGCACTAGAGAAAATTGCCGATTTTCTTCAAAAAAAGCTAGCAATTGAGGGATTTGTGGATGCTTACCCAAGGTTTCTAAAATTTGTGCTTCAGCGTCAAATAATCGTCTGACGACATTTAAATATTCTGCATCTTGGCGGGGGGGACGCAACTGTTTAACCACACACTGCGGATTCCCAGGACGCTGGATATCATCAGCCAAATAAGTATTGCTAAATCCTCCAGAACCCAAGCCTTGAGTAATTTTGTAGCGGTTGTTTAGTAGAGTTCCTAGTGAAATTTCTTGCCCGATGGAATCAGCAATTACAGTTGGTGCTTCATTTGAGGCATCGCCGCGCTGACGTAAAAGACCTTGCAATTCCACAATTAATTGTTGGTGTTCTTGAACCCGTTGGGTAATTTCTTGTTGCTCTTGTTTCGTTTTATAAGCACTATAAGCAAGAACACTGCCGGCGGTAAATACTAACCCCAAAGTTGGAGGTATTACAGGGAACCATCCAGCTTGGGTAAAAATGACAAAATTGCCTCCAAATAAGACTGCAAGGGCTGTTGCTCCTGCCAGTCCTAAGCCTAGTGGATGTTGAATCCGCGATACCAGCAACCCACCAACTACAGTCCATCCCCATATCCATAGGACTTTACCCCATTCAGGTAGAAACCAAAATAATGGCTGTCTGTTAAGAACAGCACTGAGAATTTGACTAACGCTGTGGGCATGAATTTCAATTCCTGCCATTTTGCCGGAATTATCTGACTTACCAGTAGCAAATGGCGTGTTAAAAATATCATTTAAACTATTGGCTGTTGAACCAATTAAAACGATGCGGTCTTTCACCAAATCTGGTTTAACTTGATTTTCAAGTATTTCTGTAATAGTTACTTGCTGGGCAATCTGATGACCAGAATGGTAATTAAGCAAGATTTGGTAGCCATTTGTATCTGCTTTCTGATAACCGCCAGCGTCGCTTTGTAGGGGTTTAAATACAGTATCTCGTAGTTGTAGTTCTTTTTTGGGGGTAAATTTTAGTTGGATGCCTCCAACTTCTAAGTATTTAAGTGCTAGTTGTAAGCTAAAAGAATAAGTACTTTGACAAGAATCGGACTCTTCTGCACTTACCAATAATAGGTTGCGACGAATTGTCGCGTCAGTATCTTCTACTACATCATTAAATCCTACTCGCTCTGCTTCAATCCCCTTTGGGGCCGCTATTCCTGGGTTGTTAGAACCAGAATGTTTACAGATAGGAATGATGATATCGCTCTGTTGTAGGCGTTGCAGTAGTTTTTCATGACCTGGTTGTACAGGTAAGTCACGGAAAATATCTAGACCAATGGCTCGCGGTTCATAAGCTTCAAGTTTGCCCAATAGTCGCTCTAGAAGTTCGCCAGATAGTGGCCAATTCCATTTTTGAATATCTTTTTCAGTTAAAGCAACAATCAATAGACGAGAGTCTGGGCCTGGGTCGGCACGTAATTGCATCATTTGGTCGTAGACCTTCATTTCTAGAGGTTCGAAAACCCCAAGTTTTTGAATGCCTACTAGTAAAATTGTAGCGATCGCACTTGAAAGAATAACTGGTTGTCTAAATAAAGTTTTTAAGTTTGTAAGCATTTCTCTAGATAAGTTTTATTTTAAAATATACATATTTTTTATCCTAATTTTCATCATTGAAATTATTCTATGCAATTTGCAACTTTTCTCGAAATATGCAAATCCCCGACTTCTTTAAGAAATCGGGGATTTTGTTAATCACGAATCATTAAGTAGGGCTATATATGTTTAAGATAATGCACAATCGCTTCTGCTGTTGGCAAATTAGTTGCCAGTAAAACTTGATTAATAGTGCATAATCTGAGCAGTGCTTCTTCATTTGCCTGACCAGGCTGAGGTTGCAGCAAATCTCTCAGGAAAATAACTGCTAAAATTTCTCCCGCTCCAACCAATGAAGCAATTGTTTGATATCCTCCAGAAATCGGTGCTGGGGTTTGCTGACTAATTGTTATTCCTGCTTGTTGATGTAAGACTTCACCAACAGATGGCCAGGTAATTGTAAAGCTATGTGAGAAAAATTCCTGGTGTTGAGAAACAAATTCAGCAAGTTCCGATTTCTTGCTCTCGTGAGCGATGAGTACTATGTTTCTTTCAATAATCACTTGGGGAGGCTCACTTACATTTATTTCTTCTGGAGTTTCATCAAATTGAGTTGCTTCTACTTCAGGAACCTCTTCAATAGTTTGACTGATACTCTCAGGGACTTCACTTTCTGTTGTTTCCAAAGATTGAATATCAGTTAATTCAGTAACTTCACTTACTAGAACAACATCGTCAACATTTACGCTGGCTTCTTCTGTAGTTGTATTATTCAAATCAATGTATTGATTGCTAGAAACTTCTGCAACGATATTATCAGGCTCCGTCAATGCTTCAGCAACTTCGCCTCCTGTCTCATCAACAGCAAAACTAGGTTCTACTTCGTCAATATTTGTGCTGTCTTCTGGCGTAAATAAAATATCTAAATCTACTAATTCATCATTGATATCTTGTGTAGGTTGGCTCAATGTTTCTTGTGGCTGAATCTCCTCTTCTTCAGTAACTTCATTGACAAATTCGCCAAACTCTAAACTGACTTCTTCTGCGACTGGTATATCTAAATCTAATACTTGATTTTCACTATGAGTAACTTCCAGAACGGTACTTTCTTCATCAGACACTTCGCCGAAAATATCACGCGGCTGCACGAAGGTGACTTCTGCTTCCAGCGCCGCCTCTAACTCCGCATCTTCTAGGGAGGTCGCTTCGGGAACTTGGTGGAAAATATCACGTGGCTGTACGAAGGTGACTTCTGCTTCTAGTGCTGCCTCAAACTCTGCATCTTCATAGTCAGTAGGTTCGGGAATGCTACTTGTATCACGCCGTTGCACGAAAGTAGATTCTGTCGCCAGTGCTGTTTGAAAGTCTGTAACCTCATCGTCAGTAAGTTCTGGAAGTGTAATTTCCTCTTCAGAAGTTTCGATGATATTTTCAGGTGCTGCGATCGCATCATCGGCTAAAGTAAAAGAAACTTCCTCATCATTTTCGCTGATTTCTGGAATCTCTACTTCTTCAACATCTGCACTGACTTCTGGCGCAACTGATTGCAAATCCACAATTTCATCATGGACATCGTGTGGAACTTCGCTAACTGCTTCTGGTGACTGAATAATGTTTTCAGGGGCGATTATCTCAACAACCGGAATGACATCATCGGGTTGATTAGCAACAACTTCGGAGATTTCGCTGACTTCTGGAGAAGGTGTTTCTACTTCGGGAGTAATAGGCGCTGGAACTTCGCTAACTACTTCTGGGGCTGGATTAACGACATTGGGTGCGCTGACATTTTCAGGCGATCGCGGTCGAGAAAACAGTGAAGGGTCTATAATTCTAAAGACTGTCTCTGGTTGCTCATAAGCGGGAGCAACTGCTTCTAAGATCAGAACGTAATCTGCAATCCTAATAATATCTCCATCACTCAAAGAATATGGTCGATCTTTTTCGGCTTGTTTTCCATTAAATA
This sequence comes from Nostoc sp. UCD121, assembly GCF_014222285.1. Classification (GTDB taxonomy): domain Bacteria; phylum Cyanobacteriota; class Cyanobacteriia; order Cyanobacteriales; family Nostocaceae; genus Nostoc. The sequence continues at coordinate 5,026 of NZ_JACKZS010000165.1, read as the reverse complement.
TTGAGCCATTTCTACTGCCAAGGTCAGAGAAGTAGTAATTTCCAGCTTTAACAAAAAACTTAGCATGTACCCGACTAATATCAGGACTGTCTAAGACTAAATCAGAATCAGGAGAACGACCTATTAACCATTCTCCTCTCGTTGGAGTTTCTGTGGTCAGGTCAACTTCATTGACTTCACTTAGATTTGGTGAGTAGCTAACTTTTACTTTCATATTAATTTTTGGTTAATTTTATTGATTTCTGCTACCCAGCGCTGACGGGTAGTATGTTCTAAATTTAAAATATCATCTTGTGACCAGTGGAAATGATAAGCAATAAAAGCTACCTCCTCATATAAAGTATCAGAGGGGTAGCTTACGACTCCCCCGCTAGTTCTAGCTCCACTGAAAATTGAGTATTACAATGGGGACATTGTGTAGGAATATGTACATCGCCTTGCTGATTGATTCGATTATAAAATTCTCGAAGATAGGCAATGTCATGTAAAAGAAGTTCTTCAAGTAAATCAGGGCTAACAGAGTTAAGACTGCCCAAGCGAGTAATAACCCGTGCAAGCATCACCAAAACACCGTAAGCTGGATTTTCCTTAACTTTGCGCTCTTGTTGCACCAAAATTTCATCTTTGGCGGTGGCTAAACGCATCACCCCATGACGATGTACTCGTTGTTCACTATCACTCAATCCTCTAGGAAGAGTGAAGGCAAATTCTGTGCAGAGAGTATCCTTTTTACGGCGCATAGGTAATTTAATTTGGGAATTGGGCATTGGGCATTGGGCATTGGGCATTGGGAATTGGGAATTAGAGAATAGGGGATGAGTCTTTGAACTCCATTAATGAGTCTTTGCTCTTTGCTCTTCTGCTCCCCACTCCCTATTTCCAATGCCCTATAACCCATGACCAATTCAATTATGAAGAACGGCTTCGGGGGAGTTTATTGTATCTTCTGGTATGGAAGTTTCACCTTCCAAGCCATTAATTCGTCGATAAAAATCTTGGAGATAATTTAAATCTTGGGCAAAAAAGTTTTCTACTGTTGCAGGAGTAACTTCTGATAAAGCACCCAAGTGAGTAATCACTCGTGACAAGATAATAATTGTGGCATAAACAGGATTAGCTTTAACGCGTGGGTCGCGCAAGGGTGCAATCTCGTCTATCGCCGTTGATAACCGCATTACACCTTTGCGGTGGAGGTTGCCTTCAGAGTCTAGATACCCCTTTGGCAATGTAAATTCAAACTCTGTGGGAAACATACTTCTCCTAATTACTTCACACGTTTAAATTCCTCAAAAGCAACCTCCACTTCCTCAATTTCGATGTCATGGCTGCGGGCGTTAACATCGGCAATTTTATAACTTGCAGGCCAAGCACCAGCTAATTCAAATCTAGCTATTTCTTGATTTGCCTGATTATAAATAGACAAAGCAACTAGTCTACGTTGCTCAGACCAATTACCTTTTTCAACTTTTTCAAACCACTTCCAAAAATCCATAGAGTTGGTAGTACCTCGACGCAGAGTGAGATTACCACTCTTAGGATTGCTAGGAAGCTTAGTTCTCACCACCTGACCTTTTGATTGCCCTTTTTTACCCCAGGTTTGAGAAGTAACTTCAGAAATTTCAATTACCTCTTGTGTTCTTTTGAAGCCTTGACACTCCAAAAAGAAGCAATTGGCATCGTTTTGACCTTCTAGTGTCAGTTCTAAATAGAACCGATGGGCCGTAAGAACTTCTGGAATTCGGCTTGCGGATTGTACCACTGTTAAATGCTAATTATTTGATTCGTTTAATTCCTTCGTGAACCAATTCAACTGTTTCATTTGCCATATCACCACCAGAGGCTGTTAAGGTAGGACCAGTGTATTTACAGGGATAACAATTGACAATGTTCCAGCGTGCTTTTTCTGAGCCTTGTTGGTCATAAGCGACCACTGAACCAGTTTTACGATTCTGTGCCCACTGACGAGGATCACCCATGTCTTCGTTACACTTTTGATACCAAGTATAAAGGTCTATATCATCAGTGGCGATGACTTTTACTGTGATGTTAGTAAATTTAACAACAGTTGGTGTAGCTTGACGCATTAGTTTAGCGCCTTTAGATGAACCGTGGACTTCTTGTGCTGGAGTATTCTCAACGCCTAGTCCGCTAATTTCTTTGATGAATTTATCAGTAATTCCATCAGCCTCAAAGTAAAATTTACAAGAGGTTAAAAATTCGCCTGCCATAGTTTTAGACTCCTTTGTGTGTGGTTAATTTGGGAATGGGGAATTAGGAGTGAAGAGGGGAATAGGTTACAGGTTACAGGGTACAGATTATTCCCTGTCCCCTGTCCCCTAATTCCAATACCCTATTCGCTATCTTCAATGCCATTCCATTGGCTGATGCGGAAAACAACAAATTCAGCCGGTCTGACTGGGCAAACACCGACTTCAATATATAAACGTCCTAAAATTCTGGTTTCTGGTGGGTTCAATTCTTCGTCGCACTTGACATAAAATGCTTGTGCTGGAGATGCGCCAAATAAAGCACCTTCACGCCAGATGCGCTCTAAGAAATTACTAACGGTGCGGGTGACACGTGCCCATAAATCTTGGTCGTTCGGTTCAAAAACTACCCACTGAGTCCCCAATTCTAGGGATTTTTCGATATAGCTAATTAACCGACGCACACTGATATAACGCCACTCTGTTTTATCTGGCTCAACTAGTGTGCGTGCGCCCCAAATGCGGATACCTCGGTTGGGGAAGCTGCGAATGCAATTTATCCCTAGGGGGTTTAATAGTTCTTGTTCGCGGAAGTTTGTTTCATAGCCCAAACCAATTACGCCTCTGGGAACTTCATTTGCAGGGGCTTTGTAAACTCCTCTGGTTTCGTCGGTGCGGGCCCAAACACCCATCACATGACCACAAGGAGGTACTAAAATTGGATTACCGCGATCGCGTGGATTAGGTACTTTAATCCAAGGATAATAAAGGGCCGCAAACATCGAACGACGGTTAAATCTATTCAACCACTCCACTACTTGCTGAGGTTTGACGGCATCCGGTGGCGCATCAAGTACAACCATGCGGTTGGGCGGATTGGGAATATCGCCACTGGCAGAACCCTCGCACATACTAATCATCAGTTCGATGATGCCGTGGACTTGATCTAAATTAAGTATCTGCTCTTGATAAGCCCGCATCACATCAGGACAAGCCAGCATTGTGATTTCATCAACTTCAAAGATACCGCGTACCCCGGTGCGATCGTCTCGAACCCCTTCTAAATTTTGCGAAAATCTATCGGGTGGGGCAGCAACAATGGGCGGCGCTAGTTCATATTGACCATTCACCGGACGACGAGCTAAAGGTTGTCCACTTTGAGTTATGTCTTCTACAGTGATATACATCGAATTTCTCAATGCCGCCAGCGCATAAGTCGCTGTTTGAGCAGCAGGCTCGCGGTTCATTGTCAAGTTCTCGTATTGCTCTAGAAGTTCATCTCCCCGACGAATTTGGATGGTGAAATATTCGCCTGTATTTGGAGGCGCTTCTCCTTCAGTACCTTCAGGTAAGGCGCGGGGTGAACCATCAATAATTACAAGATTTACTAATCCGCCTGATGCTTGCTCAGGGCGCAAAGTAAAGCGGAGGGCTGGACGATTACCTCTAGAGTTGATTCTGAGGGTAGCCGGTTCTGGAGTTGCGGGTCTGGGTGCGCCTGGTAACTGAGTCCCAATGCTTGTTACCCAGCAACGACCGCCACCATTCATAAAGTAGCCGTAGACTGAAAAGGGTAAATAGGCGTTGAAGTCGGTGAAGCCGTCAGAGTTGGGACGCGCAAAGTAGTTTAAAAATTGCGTCCAAGTAGTTACTAGCATGGGCTTGTATAACTCAGCCCCACCACGAACATCTTCTGTAAAGCCTACAAATCCGGCAACTGCCGTGCTAACACCTTCAATTGGTCGGCTACCCCGGTCAATTTCTTCGATATAGACACCAGGAGCAAAGTAATCAAGTCTAGCCATGAAAGTCTCTCCAAGTCAGTAAAAATCTAATTATTCAGGAGTTAGAAATATTTCTTTGAAAGTATTACTTTGGTTATCTACCAATGCATTGACGTTTTGGGGTAAATAGCCAGGATGATTCAGAGTCAAAACATAATTACCTAAATGAAGGTCTTCAAAGAAGAACAGCCCTTCTTTAGTGGTTAATATGGATTTTTCAGTTCCCCTCACAGCTACTTCTGCCGCTACCAGTGGCAGATTTGTCACCGCACTTTTAACAATACCTGCGATCGCAACTCGCCTGGTTAATACTAGACTGTCACTATCACGAGACAATTGATTTCGCAAATTGAAAATCCGCTCCCAAACCAAAGGTACTGGCGTAGGTTGTGGCTCGAAGGGAATTGTAACTGTCAAATATAAGGCTGAACGCAATGGCACATTGAGAGCGCTCCATAAAGAGCCAATTTCAATTGGCGGCTCTAGGGCAACTGTCATGTTCAAATTACCATAGCCCCGTAATTCAGGAACCAAAAACTCCTCTTCCAAGGTGCGATGGCGCAACAGCACAGCCAACGCCTCACTGATAAAGTGATGCTCCCCTAAAGCTGTTCTATCCCATGCTGTTAATAGCAGTGAAACATCAAACCAAGCGGGTGCCCAATTTACAGTGGCAGGTTGTAGAGCGCGTGTTAGCTTGCGTTCAACTTGCCTACCAGAATGTTGTACCTGCTTACTCTCACGTATATCAAAAATGTATAAATTGAGAGTCGGGCCTGCTCCCTCTTCCCTACGATTACCAGGATGGCTAAAGTCAATTTGCTCTGTACTGGTAAGTGAGGTTCCTCCAGCTAGAATTTCGGCTAAAGTTTGAAGAACGAAGATAAGCATGAAGGTGTTCTGCTGGTAGCTAATCCAGATGCATCTACAGTATATGTATCAGCCTTCTAAAGGTAATTAGACTTTTGTCGATATTTTTTCAATTTGTCATTGGGTACTGGTTATTACTTCTTTCCCCCCTGCTCCCCTGCCCCC
>NZ_JACKZS010000164.1 GCF_014222285.1 Nostoc sp. UCD121 | reverse complement strand
GAGCAGGGGAGGCAGGGGAGGCAGGGGGAGAAAGAATAACTAATACCCCATGCCCAATGCCCAATGCCCTTATTTTCCGGCAACCATTGCAGGCATCAATACCTCATCAATAATATGGATCACGCCATTGTCTGTCAAAATGTCTGTTTTGATAACATTGGCGTTATTCACTTTAATTTTGCCATCAGCAGATTCAATGGCTACAATTGACCCCTCAAGCGTCTGTGCCTCATTAATCTGTACCAAATCGTCAGACCGAACATCCCCACTAGCGACATGATATGCCACAATTTTCTGGAGTTTGGGAATGTCTTTTAGTAGGGAATCTAAAGTTCCTTCTGGCAGCTTGGCAAAAGCTTCGTCAGTTGGTGCAAATAGTGTGAAAGAACCAGGACTCTTTAGAGTTTCTATGAGATTTGCAGCTTGAGCAGCTTTCACCAGGGTATTGAAGTTTCCCGCATTGATAGCAGTTTCCACAAGGTCAGCCATAAGGATGTGTGACTTTAGTCAGATAGTATTATAAGTAACTTATAAAATGACTAGAAGGCTCTTAGCCTCTATCAACAGAAAGGTTGCTGGCGATTAAATACACGGCAACAGATTTATCAGTACTGCTACACTGGGGAATGACCCCAAGAACCACTGATTATGCTAAAGCGTTCTAAGTTCGAGACAACTCAGTCTCAGATTATGCACCGAGCTGAGGAACTGATTAGTGCAGCCTCAAATCGTTACCGCATTACGGTTCAGGTGGCCAATCGTGCTAAACGTCGGCGTTATGAAGATTTTGAAAATAACGAAGATGCGATGATGAAGCCAGTGCTAAGAGCAATTATCGAAATGTCCGATGAATTGACTCAGCCAGAGATTATTGGCGAACTATAAAAAAAGGCTTTAGAGAAGGCAGGATGAGCAAACATCAATCGTTCATTCAACCCCTACTCAAGCCCTGGCAAACACTCACTGCCTTAATGGTAGTGGGTGTAATTGCTTTGGGTTCAGGGGTGGGAAAATCAATATACACAAGTTTGTTTAGTATCCAACCTGCTTATGCTCAGAGAATCACACCTAGTGATGTTTGGCAGTTGGTGTACCAGCAGTTACCAGATTTACCACGAGAAAACAAGTATATCAGCAAGGAAAATGGGAAAGTTGCCGAAAACAGCACCTTGGCAAATCGCCTGATTAGATATCACATTTATACCAAAGGGCGAGCCCCAGTTTATCGCTTAGATTGGAAGCTGACTTTAGCTGATTACCTGGGGGCGAATGAAATTATGTATGATAATACCTATCCAGGCTATGATTCACTACGGGAAAACCCTATGGAAGGCGATCGCAAAGCCATAACCCGTCTCACCCGCAGTCAGCGAGATGCCCTAGTGCAAGTCTTAGTCAACATATTTAATCCTACTTCCCAAAATACCCAATCTCCTAAACCGAATACCGCACCTAATCCTAGTACATCGACTACCCCACAGCCATCCCAGCGAGGGGGTGCTGAACTACTTAAATAGTGGGAAATTTAGGAGTTATAAGTTGTAAATTCATAGCTCCTCAACTTTTAACTAAAATATGGAACGCGTTGTAAAAACCGGACTTGGTTGGCGTATTGGCTGGAATCCCGATGCACCTGAATTTAAAGGTTTAGTCGGTACAGATGATTGGGCAATTGAGTTAACCGAAGCCGAGTTGAATGATTTTTGCCGTCTACTAGCACAGTTAGCAGACACCATGAAGCAACTCGCAACGGAATTAATGGAAGAGGAAAAAATTGCTTGTGAAGCCGAAAGCGATTTATTATGGATGGAGGTAGAAGGCTATCCTCATGATTACAGTCTGTGCTTCATTTTGAATACAGGTCGATGTGTAGAAGGTAAATGGAGTGCTTCTGCTGTTCCAGATTTACTGCAAGCTGCTGGAATGCTTAAAGTTTTTTAAATGAGCCTCTTGATTATCTAAGAGTTTTGCTATATAATGGTAATTCTGACCGGGGCGTAGCGCAGCTTGGTAGCGCGCCACTTTGGGGTAGTGGAGGTCGTGGGTTCGAATCCCGCCGCTCCGATTGATGATAAGCCATGCCTGCTAATCTTTTTAAAAGATTGGCAGGTTTTTCAATAAAGTCTACAAGGCGATCGCAAAATCTCCAACTACAACTCATTAGACTTTTTGCAGAAGTGGGGAAAAGGGAGAACGGTTAAAGGGTAAAGGTATGGAATTTTGCCTTCCCCCTTTAACCTTTGCCCAACATCTTGGCATTTGTTACTTTTGCAAGATGTCTATATTGCTAACTCAGCATTATCCGATTCCCAAACGTCCAGCCAAGCCGGGAGTTAGAGGTAAGAGTGTAGTAATCATTAAGAATAAAGCTAAAAGCCCCAAAGCGGCTCTAGCATCATCGGGTTCAGTTATTTCATTCAAGCTGGGGCGTTCTTGATCTCGTTGCAAGAAGAAAATCACGATCGCCCAGTACATGGCAAGAGTATTACCGAGAGATACTAGTGCCAGTAAAATTAAAGTTGCGATCGTTGCGCGTCCTGCGGTTTTGCGTCCATAAATCGCCTGAACAATGCGCCCACCATCTAGTTGTCCTGCGGGCATTAAGTTCAAAGCGGTGATAATTAACCCCAACCAACCAATTATCACTAGGGGATGAACGCTTACCAGGGATGACTGCAACGCCGAACCCAAGACAACTCTTGCCAAACTTCCCACCAAAATCGACCCTTGGAAAAACTGATTGGGCAATTGAAATAAACTACCTGGGTGAGAAAGCAGTAAGCCTGTCACTACCATTAACAAAGAAACGATGCCACCTGCGGCTGGCCCTGCTAAGGCAATATCAAATAATACCTTGCGGTTAGGTAACAGAGATTCAAAGCGGGTAATTGCACCAAAGGAACCAATTTGCACTGCGGGTAGAAAGAAAGGCCAGCTAAGACGGATTTGGTGGCGTTTAGCAAGTAACCAATGACCAATTTCGTGAACCACTAAAATCGCAAATATCCCAGCACCTATAGGCAAAGCTTCTTGAAATCGCTCTGGATTGCCAAAGAAATCAAAATTCAGCAGTAATCCCGCAGCTTCTAGACTTGTGGCAATGGTTGCTATTAACAAAATACCTGCGAAAGCTTTTTGCGATCGCAACATCGGCTTGGGATCATTACGACTGGGTAAAACAATTACCACTGGTTTGCCGTCTGTATTTTCTACTAAAAACAGGCGATATTGCTCGCCAAGGCGTTGCCGTAAACTTGCAGTTAGACGGTTGTGAGTCTCTTCTGGTTCTCCCCGCAAATTACCTTTGAAAATGGCTCCATCTTGGTAAGCGATCGTTTCTGTGGCAAAAAACGTATCAATACCAAAAATACCTTTAACTACATTTAAGTCATCTTCCGGTATTGGCGGGATCTCCGCTTTCAATTCTGCTACTTTTGGTTGTGGGGAATTTGCTTCAAGTGAGGAAGCAGCAGCGAGTCTTTCTGTGGCGCGTTGTTTGAGGATGGCATCTTGCCCAGCTGCGCGTAACTGTCTGCCCAAGTAGACGTACAATCCGGCGGATGTCACCACCAAGAACAATATACCCGCTATATTGATGTAAATCCCTGCGGCAAACAATCCAAAAAACAGGAGCCAGGGAGTCATCAACACCACCGACTGTAACCAGGCTAAGATTCCCAGTTTACCAAAAGGTCTGGCGCGATAAAAGCCCCAGCCCAAAATGCCTAAAGCTACCAGTAGGATTGCCGCCAGGATAGAAGTTTCTGATAAAGTAAACATCTCCAAACCTTTGCTATTGAGACTAAGCCAGAACAAGTCCGGTATTGCAGATACACTTATTAATGTATAACGCCGCCTGTAATCTACCCAAATTATCCCGCTTTAAGTGGGAGTAGCCAAACCCACGCGAAAGATAAAAAAGCCCGTAGTCAGGACTTTAGTCCTGGATTTTTAAGCACTAAAGTGCTTACTACAAACCTATCAAAATTTTTCTTTTTTACCTCTTATACTTTGCGCTCTTCGCGTCCTTTGCAGTTCGTTCTCTTAACTCATCATATTTAATGACATAGACCACTAGGTTTTAAAAAGTAATTCTTTTGTAGTGGCATGGCAAGACTAAAATAGTGCATTAGGCGTAGGTTGGGTGGAGGCTTTGCGTAACCCAACCTACAATTTTTTTGTAACATTTTAGCCTTGACACGCCAGTAGGATATGTTATGTCTTTAGCCTAATACACCTGAGCAACTTGAAAAGAGAGCGATCGCATAATATATCAATCGCTCTCTAACCCAATAATTAATTTGCTCAAACTCTATATGAGCAAACTAGCCTTCTAAGTCCAATAAAGAATTTCAGCATTTGGAAAGCGCCGACTAATCTCACTCTCAAAAAAGCTACGCAACGCCTTCATTGTATCCTTCTCGTAAACATACTTCGTCCCACCAAACTTATTACGCTTGACGCTGCGTTTTGCCTCATCCATCTCTAATTTTGATTGCGGATACCAAGTTTGTAACACTTCTTTTGACCCTGGTGTAAACCGATGGGAGATTAGCTCAAAGGTAAGGTTACAGTCAAAATCCAGTGCCTCATTTATCTGCTCAAACAAACGACTATAGTGCATTTGCCAATCGTCTATCGGCATAATTGGCGCAATCACCAAGCCAATTGGATAACCACCACCCCCATGCTCTTGTGGTAGCGCCAACCGTCGCAACGCATTCAGTCTAGATGCTACGGATGCCGTGCCACCTTCAAACTTACCAGAAATCGGTGCGGCATTAACGCTCATCCGACAGCGAGTATTGCCATTGTGTGGCAAATCCAGTAATCCATCCACAGCATCAAACTTCGATACCCAACGTAGATGTGCATTGCTACGAGTGCCAAAGTAACGGATACATTCAGCCAGACTTCCAGTTAAATGCTCAATACCCAATGGATCTGTGTAACAGCTAACTTCAAAACTTGTGGTTTTCCCCTGTTGTTCGTAGTTAGCTAAATTCTCTAATATCTGCGGTAAGTTGGCAAAAACGCGGATGACAGGTGGCCCCGACAAGCTACCAGCTAGGTAGCAATATTGACAGTGAGCAGGGCAACCTTCGGCAAGGTGAAACTGCCAATCCGCAGAAGGTGGGATGGGACTCAGTTTAAAAGAACTGGGTGGTGCAGTAACCACCGCTAAGGTACGTTTGGCGATATTATAAGTATCGCGCTCAGACTCACCGCGCAAACCCTTCAGGCGGTTCTGTGATAGTTCTTCTATTGGTAAGTTGAGTGACTGCACACGTTTAAGAATCTGCTGCCCCCAATCCTCATCTAGGGCAGCAGGTGTAAACAGTACCCGTTCAGGTATCCACAACCTTGGTGATCTTGTTTGTGTCTCTGATACTGAAACTTGGTCTGTAATGCTATTCAGCAATATCTTTCTCCGTTATTTAGTTTGCTGACTTCTGCAATTAATTTTCCAGGACTTGCTTAATTCGTCGTTCTAACAAATCAAGATCCAAACTGCCTTCATCACGGTTAATTCGGCGCACAGTTGAATTAACATTAGCCAAATTAACCAATAAATCTTGAAGAATTTCCTGCTGCTGACGGGCTTGGGTAACTTCGCGTGGCTCCTGTACTAAATCACGGATGATGGTATCTTCAGCGCGAGAGGCGATAATTGGATCCTTTTGCCCTTGAATGTGAACAAAAGTTCGTCGCCCTGGGCCTCGCTCCTCTTCTATTGGTATAACTGCTGTCACTTGGTCAGAACGCACATATTTGCCAAATCCCAAATGGACTAGCTCTGATGAGAGTATTTTCATATAATTGAAGCGTTATTTTTATGTCTTACTTATATTGTAAAATTTAGAAAATTGACTTGAAGCCATAGACCATACGGGTTATACCCAATTCAAAGTAGTAGTTTCCTTGTACGGTTACGGCAATGCCATGTCCCTACCCAATACCTAATCAAGTGATGACAAAATCAAATAATTGATGGGCCATTTCTAATTTAGAACAAGGTGCGATCGCTAGCTGATTTCCTTGGCTATCTAAAAATATCGCTTGATTATTATCGCTACCAAAACCACTATCAGGTTGATCGATGGGATTGGCAACAATAGCATCAAGTTTTTTACTCTGTAATTTTTCTAATGCAGGCTTGATAATATCCCCAGTTTGTGCAGCAAAACCAATTAATATCTGATGCGGCTGTTTATATTGTGCTAATTGGGCGACTATATCCGGTACTGGTTCCAGGGGTAAAGCTTGGGGGAGCGATCGCTTGGGTAATTTCTCTATACTATAATCTCGTGGCTTCACATCTGCCACGGCTGCTGACATGACAATTACATCAGCGTTGGGTAAATATCCCAGCATGACCTGCTGCATTTGCTCGGCACTAATGACAGGAATTGCTTGCACTCCTAATGGTACATCCCAATTAGCTGGGCCATGTACTAAGGTGACGTTCGCCCCTCGGTGAAATGCGGCTTGCGCTAAAGCTAATCCCATTTTACCTGTGGAAGGATTACCAATAAACCTTACTGGGTCAAGAAACTCTCGCGTTCCTCCAGCACTAATTAAAACTCGTTTACCTACTAAATCTCGTTTACCTTGAGTGTGTAACAACGATTGGATGTGAGCCAAAATTTCTGGAGGTTCTGCTAATCTACCAGCACCGATGCGATCGCACGCTAATAAACCTGATGCTGTATTCATCCCATGATATCGGCTATCGAGCAATAGCTGTTGCCAATTCCGTTGCACCGATAGCTGTTCCCACATATCCGTATTCATTGCGGGTGCTAACAGCACGGGACAAGTAGAAGCCAGCACGGTATTTGTAAGTAAATTATCAGCCATACCGTAGGCTAGCTTTGCTAATGTATTAGCTGTCAAGGGAGCAATTACCATGACATCTGCCCATTCACCCAACTCAATATGCAAGGGACGAGAGTGAGTTGGTTGCCAGAAATCATCATCTGTGTGGGCGGGATGACGAGATAGGGTGGCCATTGTCAGAGGCGTGATAAATTCTTGCGCCGAACGGGTGAGGATAACTCGGACTTCTACCCCAGTTTTAAACAGCGTTGAAACCAATTCACAAATTTTGTAGGCGGCGATACCGCCACCTACACCTATTAGAACCCTGTTCAATTTTGGATTAGTCATGGTAAAAAGTTAGGAGTAGGTAGTAATTTAGGAGCAAGTAGTTACGAATATTAATTGCCAACTCCTAACTCCTGTACAGGCGCGATTAATCGCGTCTCTCCTAACTCTCAACTACGCTTCATCGTAAGGTTCCAAGTCTAAGAGGTAGATATAGGGTTCAACTAACTCTGGACGCTGAAATGCGATCGCTCGTAATAGATGCCAATCATTTAAACCATCAAAAGCATTACTGTAATTATCCAGATCCAGACGTGTAGCCAGTTCTTCTACTTCTGCCGCAGTTATGGCAGCAATTTCTTTCCTGGAAATGCTTAGAGTTGTCATAATGCTCGCCCCTCCCTTATGCAGCACTCGCTTTCAGCATGGGTTAAGTTGCGCTGAACGCAGCCACCCTATATATATTACTCATTAGAAGGCATGGATTTCGTGAAAATTTTCAGCATTTATACCAGAATTTATAAAAAATTCGTAATTCTGACTAGCTAATTGTATTTACAACGAAATTCCGTAGCACCTTTAACGTTTGTGGATTTATTTCATGCCCCATGTCAAATTCATGGTACTCTGCCCCCACTCCTAGAGATTTTAAAGTGTCTCGTGCCTTTAAAGCAGCTTGCAGTGGAACAACTTCATCATATTTCCCGTGGCTGATTAAAGTCGGCGGAATATCTCTTTGATTTGCCGTTAGTGCATCAGGATGTAAATACCCGCTCATCACAACTAAGCCTGCTAGTGGCAATTTTGAGCCGACATCTAAAGTCATTGCTCCGCCTTGAGAAAATCCACTTAAAATAGTGCGTGACAAAGGTATACCAGTGGTACTTTCTAAAGATTGCAAAAAATCTATTAGCAGTTTCCGACTTTCTACCAAGCCTTCATACATATTTTCCACCCGCAGTTCATACCATGCCCTCCCTATAGGGGAATAGGGATAAGGATAAGGTGCATTGGGTAATATAAACTGGTAATCAGATAAGTTGAGCAAGGGTAGCAAAGATGCGACATCCTCAGCATTAGCTCCCCAACCATGCAAAGTAACAATTAACCCTGTGGCGGGTTGAGAAGTTTCGGGGGGAACGGTAATAAATTGTAAAGACAGAGGTTTACTCCTAAAATCTACTTTTTTCATAGATCCTATCTCTTCAAACAGACTTAGTATTTAAGCGCATTGTTGCTTACCCAAAGAATGGCTATATGTCATGTTGCGAGTAGGAAAAATTTAAATTTTTTGTTTACGAGTACATATTAGTGGAAGTGGATGTAAATCAGAAATTTCACTAAAAGTTAGTTTACCTTACACAAAAACCAATTTTTGAGATTTTAGCGCTTATTGAATCTGAATCCCCAAAAACCATTTGCAATAAGCATTTTTGATTTGCAAACAACTCTTTAGCCTTAGCCTTTGAAAATGATGTCGTACAGCGACAGCAGAATTTCCACCACAATCAAAATCACCACATACCACTCTACTCGTTGGCTACTGCTATGCTGCATAAACTCCAAGACTGTTTGTGCAGTTTGGGTAATTAGCTCTAGTTTGCGTTCTAAAGCAGTGTGACGCTCACGAATTTCGTATTCATCCTCCAAGCGCAGATATAAGTTTTCTAGCTGTGGGGATTCCCAGAGCAACTCTGGCTTATCGATGATCTCAACTCGACCTACAATCTTATGTTGAACTAACAGCGCAGTCCCAAGTTGACGCAGTAATTCCCGACTCTGCCGTCTTTCTCTGTGTTCACGCTGGAGACTAGCTGCAAACGGTTCAATTTGATCGAATACAGTCGCTAGGCTAGTTTCATAATGAGACAGCACAACACTTTTAGCGAGGATATCAGCCACTATCTGCAAGCGTTCTACACTAAATTCATGCAGTGAAATTTTTCCTTCCTTAACTCTCTCACTCTCTGCAATGTTGAGATGAATTTCCACCTCTTCTGTCTCCGGTTCGGCAAAGGAGCCACGAACTTGAGAGGATAGTTTGGTCAAAAAGGCTACCTTTTCTACAGGCTCAAGGTTAAACAGGACAACTGCGCCATAGTCTAGCAGTACCGCACAGCCGTGTTCACCGACTGAAACCATTAATGGCATAGTCGCCAAGGAAACGTAATTCTCTAATGTCTGTAAGTTAATATCCTTACCAAGGAATAGGGCCTGCGCTCTAAATCTATCTGTATCGTTAAAAAGGAGTTTTTGCATTGTCGCCCTGTTTGCTTTTCTGTCTGCTGATCTTGGAGGTAGCGATCGCAATTAATGCCTATTATCGGAGATCGCTACAATCTCAGCTTACCAATAAAGCTATCTAGCACTGGCGAAGGTGCGTTTGTATTTCGGTTGAAATTGGTTACACGTTTGGGAAGAATCGTTTTATCAAGGCTAAAGAGGAGTGGGGAGTGAAAGATATGAGGGGACAAGGAGAACAACTCACTCCCCACTAATTGTCTAAAGTGAAGTTTGGGCAAATCAAAGCCGTAGGTTCAAAAGCACTCAATCAAAACTATGCAAAGGAACCAACGCCCACAGGTTCAGGAGCAGGCGTATTTGTGGTGAACTGGTTCACTGGACGGGGCAAACCGAGATTTTCGCGCAGGGTACTGCCTTCATACTCAGTACGAAATATTCCTCGGCGTTGCAGTTCGGGAATTACTAAGTCTACAAATTCCTCTAAACCTCCAGGTAGCCAGGGCGGCATAATGTTAAATCCATCAGCCCCACCATTAACAAACCAATCTTCTAACTGATCGGCAATATGTTCTGGTGTTCCGAGAATTGTTCGATGTCCCCGCGCTCCTGCAATCCACAAATACAGTTGCCGGATTGTTAAATTCTCTCTGCGGGCAAGATCGGTAATTAACTGCAAGCGGCTTTTGCCACCATTGGTATCTGGCAGATCCGGCAGCGGCCCATCTAGGGGATATTTGGACAAATCATGGCCACCCACTAGCCCAGAAAGCAGACCCAATCCTACCAAGGGATGGATCAACTCCTGAAGTTGCTCATATTTATCCTTAGCTTCTTGCTCAGTCTTACCAATTACCGGGAATACCCCTGGCATAATTTTGAGATGGTCAGGGGAACGTCCGTATTTAGCCAATCTCCCCTTGACATTGGCATAGAAGGCTTGAGCTTCTGCCAATGTCTGTTGTGCAGTGAAAATCACCTCGGCTGTTTGGGCAGCTAAATCCTGTCCAGGCTCGGAAGATCCAGCTTGTACGATTACTGGATATCCCTGCGGTGGACGTGCCACATTCAGCGGGCCGCGCACCGAGAAATATTTACCCTTGTGATGGGGAATATGCAACTTTTCTGCATCAAAGTAAATACCTGACTCCTTATTGTGGAGAAAAGCATCATCTTCCCAACTGTCCCAAAGTTTGGTAACAACATCCACAAATTCCCTCGCCCGTTCATAGCGCAGCGAGTGTTCAAGGTGGTTTTCTTGGCTGAAATTCTGCGCTGCGGCTTCAGCAGCAGAGGTTACAAGATTCCATCCGGCACGACCACCGCTTAAATAATCTAGTGATGCAAACTTGCGGGCGAGATGAAAAGGTTCATCATAAGTCGTTGATGATGTCGCCACCAATCCGATATTTTCTGTCACCGCAGACAGAGCCGACAACAAAGTTAAAGGTTCAAAGTGGACGCTGAATTGTCCCGAACGGCTAAAAGCCTCAGCCCCTTGCCCTCGATCCCAGACAGCCAAACCATCTGCGAGGAAAAGCATATCAAATTTACCCCGTTCAGCCGTTTGTGCTAGCTGCTTGTAATGTTGGAAGTTTAGACCTCCATCAGCCGGGGTGTTGGGATGTCGCCATGCTGCAACGTGATGACCACTACCGGGTAAAAATGCTCCGAGTTTAAGTTGTTTTTTCGTACTCATGTTTGTATTTGCGAGGGCGTAGTTATGCTTTTTTCGTTCTTTTGTTTGGAACAAGAAAGTCTTAGTTATTAGACTTAAACACTCGTGGGACAGCAAGCAATTCAGCTGCGGAAAACCGAGGGCATTGGGCAACATCCCATGCCCAATACCCAATACCAAAGTATTACGCAGTCACCGCTTCACGACGGTTGTACTCAGAAGCATCTCCTTTGATCGCCTCACTTTGTTTACCATCGATGCCCACTGGGAGATCGCCGACAATTGTCACGCGTTGAACGTGGCGGGGCTGATCGCCGTAATCTGCGATCGCATAATGTTGAGTAGCCCGGTTATCCCAAAAAGCAACATCACCAACTTGCCAACGCCACCGGACTGTATTCTCAGGACGTGTTACGTATGCTTGCAACAGCCGCAGAATGTCATCGGATTCAGTTGTTGATAAGCCACGGAACTGGCGCACAAATCCACCGATGAATAGTCCCCGCTCCCCAGATTCGGGATGGACGCGTACAACTGGGTGTAGAGTCTCGTATACAGTCGAGGTGAAAACAGCGCGGTAAGCCTTGGCATCTTCAGGAAGGTCAAATGCAGTTGCATAGTCGTATTTGTTGCTATGTACTGCCCAAAGTTGGTCTGCAAGATTACGCAGATGAATAGGTAAATCTTGGTATGCAGTCACGGAGTTTGCCCAGATTGTATCGCCACCAGTTGGCGGAATGTCAAGCGCTCGTAAGATAGAACCGAGAGGAGGACGGTCTACAAATGTAACATCGGTATGCCAGCTATTGGCGCGGGAAGTGGTGCGCCCATAATTCAGGTCTAAGACTTCTGGATTTTCTGGTAGTGATGGTACAGTGGGGTGGGCTGTAGTGACTTCACCAAAACGACGAGCGAAAGCAACCTGTCCATCAGCATCAAGTTGTTGCTGACCACGAAAAAAGATCACTTTGTGTTTAACTAGAGTCTTGCGAATATCGCTGATGATGTCATCGCTGAGGTTAGAACTCAGATTAACACCAATAATTTCAGCACCAATACGTCCTGCAACTGGTTTGATATCAAAGTATTGAGAACCCATGATTTTTATCTCCAATAAATTTATGTTTGGGACTAGCCTTGTCAAGTTGGGTGAAAATTTGCCTACAAGAAACTCCTCTTTAACCTCTTAACTCTGTGTTCTCTGTGCCTCTGTGGTTAAAGAAAAGATTTTTTAACCGCAGAGACGCAGAGAGAAAAAAGAGATTTTACAAGTCACCTTGAAAGGGCTAATGTTTTTACTTAGGTTGTCAGCAGTCATTCAATTTTGGATTGAAGGAAAATCTGCTGATTTCTGATTCCTTTCATCTGCTAAACACCAGGAGTAGAGCCGCCATCAACGATAATCTCTGTTCCTGTAATCGATGCAGCAAGATCCGACACCAAAAATAACGCTAACGCGGCAATTTCTTCTGGCTGGGCGATTCTTTTTAAAGGAATACTTTGGATATTTTGTGCCTTCACTTGCTCGACGGTGATGCCTTGCGCTTGGGCGTTTTGTCGAGCTAAAGTCTCGGCACGCTCTGTAGCTGTAGCACCGGGCGATATGGCATTAATGCGAATCTTGTACTCGGCTAACTCTTTAGAAATGCCCTTTGTAAAATTGAGTAGAGCCGCATTGCTTGTACCACCAGCTAGGAAGTTAGGGCGAGGTGTACGTCCTGCACCGCCAACTATATTGACAATCCGTCCATCACCGCGACTTTTTTGATGGGGGACGACGGCTCTAACTAAGCGGATGTAGCCCAATAATTTTAAGTTCCAAGCATCCAAGAATAAATCATCAGTGGATTCAAGGAAAGATCCAGCACGGGCTGAACCTGCATTATTAATCAAAATATCAATCTGATTAAATTGGGCTAATGTTGTGGAGACAACTTTTTCAACATCCTCTGCTTTAGTTAAATCAGCGCTGATGGCAATAACTTTCGCCCCTGGGGTAGGTAGGGACTGGATGGCAGCTACTGCATTTTCTAGTCTTTCTTGATTGCGGGCTGCGATCGCAACATTCACACCCTCACTATAAAGTGCTTTGGCAGTGGCTAACCCAATTCCTGCACTTCCTCCTGTAACAATCGCGGTTTTACCTGATAGTTTTAGTTCTAAACTCATACAAATTTACCCTCACAAATGTAACTAATTTATTTACGAACCAATAATATTGCCGATTGAGAGCCTGTATTGTGGATATCCAATATGGTTTGGCTTTCCTCAGATGTACAACCCAGAAGTATCTTGATTTCTGTATCCCGCTTTTCTAAATCAACACTACAAATCACGGCAGTTACTGTTTGACTAGACAAGCTACCTATCCAAACATCAATATCATTTCCATCTCCAGATTGAGTATCTTGCAAGTATCCATAATCAAATGGATAAATAAAAGATGAATAACGTGGATGTGATGTCCATTTTTGGCGATCTATCTTGATCTGACTAGCGGCTACAAGCTGATCTAATTTGAACCAGAAATCAGCATAATTCGTAATTATCACCCCACTGATAAATCTGCTTGATTGCAGCAAGAAAGAAAATTAGTCTCTATCCAGAAATGAGTGCATAAAAATAGAATTAATTACGAATTATTCGGTAATACTTCAGTTGGAAATGTGCAACACAGCCTTACCAGGAAAACGCCTGTCGAGTAGTTGTTGGGCTACATCAGCTATTTGTGTCCAAGGAGCTTCTAAATCAATGTGAGGATGCAACTGACCGGCTTCTACTAGACTTAAAAGCCGTTTTAGACCGACTGCGGCTGATTCAAATCTCAATTCATCGAACAGACGTAAACCATAGAGGCTCACGCTACCAGTTCCGAAAAATTGGGCAGCGTTGAATGTCACTTCTGCTCCCCCAGATACTCCATACAGCACAGTTTTTCCATCTTGCGCCAGTAAGCCAAGGGCTACCCCCAAAGTCTTACCACCTACTGACTCTATAATTAGATGATAGGGGCCATACTCACTAGCAGGTGACAGGTCTTCGCCAATCACTACCGATTGTGCCCCTGCTTCTCTAACCAAAGTTTCATAGCCAGGTTGACGAATATGTGCTGTTACTTGCGCCCCTGACAGTTGCGCCAATTGGATAGCGAAGTAACCAACGCCTCCTGATGCACCTGTAACCAGAACTGGACGACCTAACAGTGAACCACCTTTTAGCACTGCATGATAAGCGGTTAAACCCGCTACAGGTAGGGTGGCAGCTTGAGCAAAAGATACCGATGGCGGCAGTTCTGCTAAGGCGTTAGTAGGAACAGATACAAGTTCCGCCCAAGCACCAGCGCGGCGTAAGCCAACTACACGCGCTCCTTGGGGAGGCCCAGACCCATCAGCCGCAGGAATTTCCACTACACCTGCCAAGTCCCAACCAGGCTGCCAACCAACCTCAGCAGTGGTTGAACGTTTTATTTCTCCCCGATTCAGAGAAATCGCCGCCACCCTGACTAGAGCTTCATCTGGGGCAGACTTTGGTGCATTCACTTCACTCAGTGCCAAACGCCCCGGCACATTGGGGTCAACAATCACAGCACGTATTTTGCTCATAAGGTTGCCCTGGCTTAGAGATTAATTTCTAGTTCGTTGGTTTGCAATGTACTGTCTGCAATAGATAAACTCGATAGATTAGTTATTTATTCTTAATTCCAAATCCCTGTAACTAGATTAACGAAATTTTATTAACTACGGTAAGACAATAGATTTACAGTATTTTTGGAACGTAAGAAGAAAATTATCACAGACAGCCAGAATAATCAAGCACCTGGCAAAAAGATTTGTTGCATCAATGCTTACATCTATTGCTGTGTTGTAAGCTAGTCCCTGTCAACCTCCACCTTCTAACTGGCTGTATGACTAGCCGCTCTCCAACTGTCTCTAGATTTTGCTAGGTAGTATGGGAAAATTCAAAATTCAAAACTTTTATATCTTTGATCTAATGAAACTCAAGCGTTATTTCTGGATAACTATTTTAACCATTACTGTATTATTATTTGCTATTTTACCCGCTAGAACTCAGCAACATACACCATCAAATACCCTCTTTCAAGCATCAACAATTAGCGCTCTTGCAGTGGGAATTTTTGACGGTAATACTAATTTTCAGCAGTTGAGAAAACACGGTAATTTTGGTTTGGGGACAGTAAATGCTCTAGATGGGGAAATGGTTGGATTAGATGGCAAATTTTACCAGATAAAAGCTGATGGAGTTGCTTCTGTTATTCCTGATTCAATGACAAGCCCTTTTGCTACAGTCACCTTTTTTCAACCAGAAACATTAATTAATCTAGAAGGGCGGATGAATTATAAACAATTGCAGCAATCTTTAGATCAGCGCTTACCAACTAAAAATTATCCTTATGCAATTCGGATTCAAGGTAATTTTCCTTATCTAAAATTTAGAATTCCTCCTAAACAAACTCCGCCGTATCGTTCTTTGGCTGAAGCACTAAAAGAACAATTAATTTTTGAATTAAGGAATATCAATGGCACTTTAGTCGGTTTTCGGACACCCGAATATATGCAAGGAGTAAATGTTAATGGCTATCACTTTCATTTCATCACTGCAAATCACACAACTGGAGGACATATCTTAGATGGACAATTTGAAAATGCTAAAATAGAAATTGATCCTCTATCAAACGTTGAGATAAATTTGCCTAAGAGTGCTGAATTTGTGCAAGCTGATTTAGGAGATAACAAACCTGTTGAAATCAACAGAGTTGAACGTAAATAAATATTTTTGAATAAAAGCTATGTCACTACCAGAAACTATTGCAAAACAAACGGATGCCCGCCCACCTGTGGCGATTGGTCATGTAAGATTATATGTGAGTAATGTACCGGAGGCTAGCGATTTTTTCGTCAAGATAGGACTGCGGTTGATTACCCAATCAGAACAATTAGCTGTTTTGGAATTACGGGGAGGAACGCACTTAGTTTTGAGAACAAGTTCAGAGGCGATCGCACCTGGAACCAATGCACCTTTTGATCTGATGGTAGATGATGTTGTCGCCACCAGAGATACTTTTAAGAAGTGGGGACTGACTGTTTCTGAGATCGAAACAGGCAGAATCCACAGTTCATTTACCTTAACTGGGCCAGATGGCTATTTATTGACGGTGACTTCTTCACACACAGGCGGTAGAGAAGTTTAACAATCAAAGAGAAAGGTCTTAGCCGTCACAATTGGGTGTAGTGCGTAATTAGTAGCGATGCCTACTACGGCGTGCGCCAACGCACTATCTTAGCGACGCAACCCAATTACCCGCTCTAAGTCTGCTCCTGTAAAAATTGCATCGGTAACATTAGCATTGGTCAAATTTGCATCTTCTAGATCAGCTTTCGTAAAATTAGCTTTGCTGAGGTTCGCTCCCGTCAAATTTGCCTTTCCTAAGTCTGCATCAGTTAAATCAGCCCCACTCAGGTTAGCATTACTCAGATTAGTTTCATCTAAGTCAGCGTCAATTAGGATGGCATTACTTAGATCGACTCCGTTGAGGTCGGCTTTATCTAGGTTAGCGCCTCGGAGGTTACAGCCTTGACATTTTCTGGTGGATAGAAGCTGTTTAACTGGATCGCTTGTCGCAGTTACAAAGGTAGGAGGGGTTGGAACACTCTCTGAATTTTGCTGATTTGTTTGTAGAGGTGCAGTTGGAGCGGGGGCTAGATTTGGTTCTGCCGCTTGTGGTTGTTCAGGTTTTGAACATCCGATGACAACTCCTGCTGCTAACATAGCGATCGCAGCTAGACTAATTTTTTTCTTTACAGCTACAGACTTCAATTTTCGATTAACCTCTTCTACTTTACATTAATTCTTAATTTAGCAATTCAGGCAGTAATGCCAATCTATCTTAGGTTTAAAAAAATGATAATTTACCTTGTTAGTTCTGGGTTAGCTCACAAGATGAAAATATACTCTCACTGACTCTGTTTAGAATCACTAAAATCCGGTCGTGTCGAACTACTTTTTGATAGATTACAAATGCAAATTGTTTTGCATTTATTAACACCAGGTTTGCACAACATGACCCTTCAACTGTTGTCCTAACCAAGGTGTATTTTGTGAAAGTGTATAAAGACTTTTTCGTTCGACTTTCCAGATTTGCTGGGGGTCAAATAAAGTAAGTTCTGCTGGTTGATGAGGTAGAATTGCACTGACTTCTTGCCCCAAACATTTTGCTGGACTGGTACTTAATGCCCGCCATAATTCTAAAGCTGTAAATTCCTCAGTTTCAACAAGATATTGCCACAGCAAGGGTAATGCTAATTCTAAACCAATTGCTCCTGGAGGGGATTCGGCAAAAGCTTGGACTTTTTCTTCATAGCTGTAGGGTGTGTGATCGATAGCGATCGCATCGATCACACCCGCACGTACCCCTGCACGCAACGCCGCAACATCACGCGGATTTCCTAAAGGTGGGTCTAAATGCAAGCTAGTGTGATAACTCTTAACTGCTTTTGTATCAAGTAAAAGGTGCATCCAGGTGGTGCTGGCGGTGATGGGTAAACCAGCAGCCTTGGCTGAGGCGATTAATTCTACGCTGCGAGATGTGGAGACGCGCATGATGTGGACTGGTGTACCGATGGCTGCAACCAATTCAAGCATTGCTGCGATCGCAGTAGTTTCTGCGCTGGCGGGTATTGGGGGTAAACCAAAACGGAGAGCATCTGGCCCTTCTCTCATTACACCATTTGCAGTTAACTGGCGATCGCTAGGCCAAAATGCGACTGGTTTGCCCAACGGCTGGAGATACTCCAACACTCGCCGCACCAGCGCCAAATTTTCAAAGGGCTTACCATCGCTAAAACCAACAACTCCAGCAGACGCTAAATCTGCTAATTCTGTCATTTGGTTTCCAGCAACATCTAGAGTGATAGCACCCCAGATATGAAGCAGGGGGAGACGGGGGGCAGGAG
>NZ_JACKZS010000163.1 GCF_014222285.1 Nostoc sp. UCD121 | reverse complement strand
CAATAATATAAATAAATGTAAATTTATCAGTGCCTTGAAAATTACAAGTATCATCAATAGATTTGTTACATGAATGGAATTTATTATCATTTCTAATCCATAATCTATTTACATTACGTTACGACTAGCTTGATAATTAACGACTCTCTTAGCCCTTTGAGAAGTATGGAATTAAGCCAATCATCCAAGGGAGATATTCTCATAGTTGATGACACTCTAGATAATCTTCGCCTTTTATCAGCAATGCTTAACGAGCAAGGATACGAAGTGAGGAGTGTTACCAATGGTTCTATGGCGTTAATTGGTATACAAGCTCAACCTCCAGATTTGATTCTGCTCGATATTACCATGCCCGGAATGAACGGCTATGAAGTATGTCAGCGACTCAAATCTAATCCTCAAACACAAGAGATTCCTGTCATTTTTATTAGTGCGCTGAATGAGGTATTTGATAAAGTGAAAGCCTTTTCGGTTGGAGGGGTTGATTTTATTAACAAACCTTTTCAGATTGAAGAGGTGGTTGCTCGAATGGAGCATCAACTCAACCTTTGCCGTTTACAAATGCAACTCCAGGAGCAAAATCGGCGCTTGCAGGAGACAGAGGCAGAATTAAGGCGATCGCTCGATCATCAAAAAGCGCTGAATCAACGCATCGAGGAAATGGTGGCGCTAGAAGAACGCAATCGCATTGCACGTGACATCCACGACTCTCTAGGACATTCCCTCGTAGCGCTAAATGTGCAAATGGAAACAGCATTAACCCTTTGGGAAACCGATCCTAATCGGGCGCGATCGTTTTTATTAGCAGCCAAAAAATTGGGTTCTGAAGCCTTGCAAGAGGTGCGGGAATCAGTTTCGGCAATTCGCTCCGATCCACTGCACGGACAATTGCTCGAAAATGCGATCGCTAACCTTGCAGAAGAATTCTATCACCTCACCGATGTCTTACCATACTGCAAGATTGATTTATCACAACCGCTTTCCGATTCAGTAAATCATGTTGTGTATCGCATTATCCAAGAAGGGCTAACCAATATTTATAAACACGCCAATGCCACAGCTGTTCAAATTAGAATTCAAACAACGGCGGCGGGGCTATCGTTGATACTCCAAGATAACGGTAAAGGCTTTGAATGCGATCAATCCGTTGCCGGATACGGACTCCAGGGAATGCGAGAACGAATGGCTACACTAAATGCCCAGCTAGAAATTGTCAGTAAACCGGGCGCTGGTTGTCGGATTGTTGCTAACTTTCCCAGAGATGAGGGAGGAGGAGCAGGGGAGTAGGGGAGCAGGGAGCAGGGAGCAGGGGAGCAGGGGAGCAGGGGAGCAGGGGGCAGGGAGCAGGGAGCAGGGAGCAAGGGAGCAGGGGGAGAAGAATTAATAACCAGTCCCAATGCCCAATGCCCAATTGTTAAATGTTGTAACCTTTCTATAAGGGTTTCAGGTAATGCTTCATTAATTTTTGAAGATATCTATTGATCGTTCATCAAAACCAGAAAGAGATAATTACCATGAAAAATGATAAATCCTCTCCTATTCGCCTGTTAATCGTTGACGATCAGAGCCTTATTCGTCAGGGACTGAAAGCAATGCTAGAACAGGAACCTGATTTGGAAGTGGTCGGTGATGCTGAGAATGGTAAAGTTGCTCTAGAGCTTGTTGCAGAACTTCAGCCCGATGTGGTGCTAATGGATATTCGGATGCCCGAAATGGATGGGCGAACTGCAACAAAACTGATTACGCAAAACTTTCCTAATATTAAAGTTCTCGTCTTGAGTACATTTGATGATGATTCTTATTTAACAGGGGCAATGCGTGCAGGCGCAAAAGGATATTTGCTCAAAGATATGCCCTCAAGTGAGCTAGCAGATGCAATTCGCTTTGGGCATTCTGGCTATACTCAATTTGGGCCGGGATTATTTGATAAATTATTAGTTACGGAAGCAGCTTCAGCTAACCAAAATTCCGCTTCATCAAAGCCATCGGAAATTACTGCACGAGAACAAGAGGTTTTATGTTTGATCGGTGTTGGTGCAACAAACCGCGAAATTGCCCAACAACTTTATATTACCGAAGGAACCGTAAAAACTCATGTGACGAGTATTTTAAGCCGGCTCAATCTCAAAAATCGATCGCAACTGGCAATCTATGCAAATTCTGTTCTCAATCAAGAAAAGAAACTAGCCGGGAAGCTACCCGAATAAACCAGAGAACGATAGAACAATTATTATCAAAACATCTCAACAAAGGGCATAAGGTGATTTCTAGCGAAGAAAATACCAATGCTGACGAGTTTCGACTCCCTTCTCTACGAGAGGCTGTGCCAACGGCTCCGCTCAGGGCAAGCCGCTCAACTCTCGACTATGAAGTTGGTTGAGCGGAGTTGAAACCAACGGCTGCGGTAAATTCATCAATGGAATTCACCTAAGCCCCTTGTTAATATTTATTGCTTAATCTTATAAAATAGGTAATCAGCCGTGTAATTCACACTAATTTCTCGATTTTCGGATGATTTATCACACCCTTGAATAGGGGCTTTTCCACCAACTGTATTGATCCGTTGAATCCAATTTACTTGGCGGAAAATACCATTTCCTTCATGAGATTGCGCTTCTAATAATAGCCAGGGAATGGCATCGTCTTGTGGTGCATTTACCTTAGATTTCAATTTTCCTAAAACTTTGCTACCGTCTTTAGCTTCCCAGGTGGGGCCTGCATAATGCTTACCCAAATCTTGTCCTTGCTCATCTAGTAACACGGCATCGGGAGCCTTAAGCGTCCACTCATATTGCTCAGGGGATTCTGATTTCGGTTTGCAGATATAGATTTGTGAACCCTTGGCAGATGCTTTCAAAAGAAGTTGCTCACCATTTGGGACTTTTATACTATCAGGGATCGCAGCCACATCCGCTATGCGTTGGGTAGGCTCCATAGTTCCGGCGATCGCAGTTTTTACAGAAACACCCCACCCATTCAACATCAGTAGCGAAACAATGAGGCTGCAATTTATCTGAAGAATTTTACAAAAAGTAGGTGACATAGTAGATATCTCCTTCATTTTTAAAGCTTTTGTCGCGCCATCAGTTGGGCAAACAGTCCTGGTTGATTGGCGAGTTGATCAAAATTGCCTTCTTGGACTACGCGACCATTCTCGAATACATAGATGCGATCGGCATTGCGAATGGTACTCAGACGGTGAGCGATCGCAATTCGTGTCACCTTCAAACGCTCTAAACTTTGACTGACAATCGCTTGAGTGCGGTTATCTAAGGCACTGGTGGCTTCATCAAATAACAAGATTTTGGGTTTTAATACTAGCGATCGGGCAATCAATAATCGCTGCCGTTGTCCTCCAGAGATATTAGTTCCACCTTCACTAATTACCGTGTGCATTCCCATTGGCATTGATTCGACATCCTCGGCAAAGCCAGCCATCCGCGCAGCTTCCCACGCTTCATCCATCGAGATCATCGCTCCACTGGCGATATTCTCAAAGATCGATGCAGATGTCAATCGGCTATTTTGCATCACAACTCCTAGTTGTCGACGCACTGCATGAATATCCAACCCCGTTAAATCTTGTCCGTCGTAATAAATCGTGCCAGATTCCGGGACATCAAACCCCAGTAATAATCGGAACAGGGTTGATTTTCCACTCCCTGAAGCGCCGACAAAAGCGATAAATTCGCCAGGTTCCGCATGGATGCTAACATCATCCAATGTCAAAGGCCCGTCATCTCGATACCGGAAAATTACATGATCTACAACCACTCGCCCAGAAAGCCGACCTGGATCGGTTTTTTCCGAGTCTACTTCCGGTTTGGATTCCAGAATCGGCTGCGCTCGTTCCCACAAAGGAACCACTTGTAAGACATCTATAATCGTGCCGCTGAGACTGGTAGCTCCACCGATAAATGTACCAAATGCGGCATTAAATGCTAAAAATACACCTGTAGATAAACCACTTTCTGGAGAATTGGCTTGCTGAAGTAAACTGCTGGCGAACCAGAAAAGGATTGCTGTAGTCAATACAGGCAAGATTTTATTAATCACAGCCAGAGCATCTTCAATGCCTTGGGTACTCAGCATCCATTTGATTTGCTGACTATACTGTTTTCCCCAAAAAGCAAAGGCGCGGGCTTCTGCGCCTGCAACTCGTAATTTGCTAACGCCGTTGATTAACTGCACCATTACCCCTGAGAGTTGTCCTTGTAACTCTAGTAAGGGACGAACCTTCCGCAGAGTGTAAATTCCTGAAACCAGAGTAATAGTAATGTTGACAAAAGCTACAAGAGTGGCAATTAATGCTAGCGAACCGTTGTAGTAAAAAAGCAGTCCTAAATTCAGAAACGCGAACAAACTGGTGAAAATACTTCTGAGAACCGTGCTACTGAGCTTTTGGCGGATTTGGCTAATGGCGCTTACCCGTGAATTCAAGTCTCCAGTTGAGTACTGACGGAAGAATGATGCTTTTAGATTCAATAACCGATCCCAGACTGCTGCTTGGGTGGAAGCATCGGCAAAGGTTTCCACCCGCATAATTGCAAAGCCTTGGGCAAGTTGAAACAAGGTGCTACCAAATGCAGTTGCTAGCAGCGCTAAGGCAATTTGCACTAATAAACCGCGATTGGCATCAGGAATGGCACTGTCAATCAAGATGGCCATAGCTTGGGGGACAATCATTCCTAATAAACTTGTCGCCATACCCGCAGCCAAGACAATCAACAATTCCTTGTAGTGTCCTTGGAGAGCAAATTTCAGTAAATCGATGGTGGTGAGGACTTTATCAGGTAATGGGCGATAGAAGGTATATCCCGTTAGCGCCAGTTTAATCGCACTTTTGGCATTAACCGGAGTGCGCGATCGCTTAATTGGATCAAAAATTTCATAGCGGGTATCAGATACAGGTAACAGCGCCACAGGATTGTTATCTTCTAGCGTGTAAGCCAGCATCGCACCGCAATCCTTCTTCCACCATTGACCCTGTAAAGCGATCGTTCTGGTTCGCAAACGAGAAGCACGAGCGATCGCTTGTAGCGGATCTTGAACTCGTTTCAGGTCTTCAGACTTGGCTGGTGGTCGAATCGTCACACCCAAAGTCCGCCCCACAGCACCCGCAGCGATGAGCAAAGCTTGGTCAAAATCATTGGCTTCAATTTGAGCAGAAGCGCCAATTTGTGGAGATTGCAGCAACGAGGACAACTCGCCCAGCGTCTCCTTCATCACGCGATCGTTGAGGTGTTGCCGTTCTTGAAATCGGTTTAATTCTACCGCTTTTTCGTCCTGTTCCAGAAGAAAAAGGCTCTGAAGAAAGTAGACTTGAATTTGGAAAATCCCCCTCAACAGAGTATTAGCATCCTCAATCTCAGACGTAGTGAGGATTTCTAGCTCGGTTGTATCTTCAGCTTGAAACCACATATCTGCGCTCAACGGCAACAATCCTGATTGAGGCATGACTAACAGTTTCTCAAACCCCATCCAAACCGCGTAACCACGCTGAATTTGTACCCAGGATACCAGTTCTCGCTGTGGTTGGAAAATCTGACCACTGCTGAGTGAGAAATAGCGAACCCCTTCTTCTTGAAACGGCAGTCCAGGTGGAGTAATAGAAGACAGCGCCAATCCTAGTTGCTCAATCCATCCCTCTATTAAAGTTACGGCTTCGCCATTGCGATCGTTAATAAATTCCCGAAAATCTTTCCTTGAAACTTTCATCAGTTCCGTTTCTTCAATCGACACCGCCAGCAGTTGATACGGTATCGGCTGAGAATCACTAATGATGCCAAACATTGCCTGTCTAGTTCGGGTAGTAAATAAATAGCGGCGACTTCCCTCAGCAATTCCCTCTTTCACCGGAATCGCAAACACCGCCAATGAACCCGATTTTACGATCCAAATCGTCTTCGGGTCATTGAGAATAATTGGCTCATTGCCTTTGAAGTGATAATACTCTCCCGGCAGGGTAGCGCTGCGAATTTGATCTAACATATATATTCCTGCTCCATAAAATTAATACAAAAGCTTGGCGGTTCAATAAATAAATTAATTTAAAGATTTTTGCGTAAGTTCTGATGGTATGAAATAACGAACCGCAAAGGGCGCAAAGGACACAAAGAAAGAAGAAGTCAAGAAAAATTTGGCGCAGTCTCACAAAGAATTGGTATGAGTTATATCACAATAAATAAGCATTTCTTCCTTCTCTACCTTTGTGTCCTTTGCGTCCTTTGCGGTTCGTTCCTCATATAATTTGGTGCATCTTCATACAGAATTAGTCTCACTCTTCTTGAACCGCTTCCCCTTCACTACGAATCAATTGCAAATACTTACCTTCAACCCTTTGTAATTCCTCATGGCTGCCCCGTTGCACCACCTTGCCGCGATCGAAGACAATAATTTCGTCACAATCCCGAATTGTGCTTAACCGATGCGCCACAATTACACAAGTACAGCCACGCTCCCGAAGTCTCTGATCGATCGTTTTTTCTGCCTCGGAATCGAGCGCACTAGTCGCTTCATCCATCACCAAAATGGCCGGATTATTTACTAAAGTGCGGGCAATTTCTAATCTTTGTCGCTGTCCACCACTCAAATTAGATGCCCCTTCTGCGAGGTCAGCATTGTAGCCTCCAGGCATAGAAAGTATTACATCCTGAATAGCAGCATCTTTGCAAGCGCGAACCAAGTTACTAAAAGGCACAGTCGAATCCCAAAGTGTGAGATTGTCGCGGACAGTGCCTGCAAATAGCGAGATATCTTGCTCAACTAGGGCAATTGAATTAGTCAGAATCGATCGCGGAATATGTTTTCTGGATTTACCATCAAATAAAATCTCTCCCGCCCACGGTTCGTATAATCCACACACCAGCTTGGCAACGGTTGACTTACCTGAACCACTGCCACCCACTAAAGCAACTCGTTGACCGGGTTTAAGTGAAAGACTGAAATTTTCGATTAAGGGAGGTGCAGAGCGGTTATAGCCAAAGGTGATATTACGGAGTTCAACATAACCCTGAAGCCGAACGTTTGCGGCAGGTAGTTGAGTTGCCGATATACTAATGTCTCGCTCTACGGCAGGATCGATAGGATTGCGTAACACATCATCTAAGCGACCCAAATTGCCTTCCATTTCCTGGAGTTCACCCGCTAAACTCACCAGATTATTTACAGGCTCTAAAAATCTTTGCATCAAGGCTTGAAAGGCAATGAGCATCCCAATACTGAGTACGCCATCCATTACCCGTAGCCCTCCCACTGCTAGCAAAAGCATGGATGTAATGGAGGTGAGAAATGACGGCAACACACCCAGGTTTTGATTAGTCGTATCCATTTCTTGCCGAGCATTAATTGCCTTAGCGTAATAACCTGCCCAGCGCGAAAAAAATTCTGACTCTAGCCCGGATGCTTTGAGCGTTTCCATACTTTGCAGTCCAGAAATCGCTACCCCATTGACTTTGCCTTGTTCTTGCATTAATCGCAAGTTGGCATCGACGCGCTGCCGTGAAACCCATCGCCACACGCTGACATTCACAATTACAAAGGCAATGCCGATCGCAGTGAGAACGACATCATATTGCAACATGACTGCGGCATAAAAGACAACGGTGAAGCCTGAAATTACTGTTGTCGCTAATCTTCCTGAAAGCAGATTCGCCAAGCTATCGTTGAGACGGACACGGCTGCTAATTTCTCCGGCAAATCGTTGATCGTAAAAACTTACTGGTAGCCGCAGAATATGCCACAAAAATCGGCTAGACATCCCCACAGCTAGCTTAATTTTCATGCGTCGCAGAAATTGCAGCTGAAGCAATGTTAAAAAACCATTCAATATGGCTGTGAGGATCATTCCTAAAATTAATGGTCGCAACCAATCACTTCTGCCTTCAATCAAGACATTATCAACAAAGGCTTGGGAGAATGCAGGGATGGCTAATCCGGGAATCACTAACAGCAAACCGGCGATGACACAATAAACCAACGCTCCCAGAGAACTCTGCAATCGATCCCATAAGGATAATGTCAGGCTCGGTTTCCGTCCTCCTGGCTGGAATTCTGCACTCGGTTCACCAACTAGTACTACCCCAGTAAAAGACTGATCGAATTCTGGGAGTGAAACTGTGCGCGGTCCGGTGGCAGGATCGTTAAGATAAACTTTGTCTTTGGCAAATCCTTCGACGATTAAAAAATGGTTGAAATTCCAAAAGACAATATAAGGACATTGCAGTTTGCGTAACCCAGCCAAATCGACCTTAAAGCCTTTCGCCTGCAATCCATAGCTGCGAGCCGCATTCAGAATATTAGATGCTTTACTGCCATCCCGTGAAACACCACAAGCTTGACGCAGTTCTGCAAGGGGGACAATGCGATCGTAGTAGCCTAAAATAATTCCCAGTGCGGCTGCACCGCATTCTACAGCCTCCATTTGTAAGAGGGTGGGAGTCCGACGACGGCGATCGGGACGGCTGATAAGTCGTTGAAATTTTTTAAATCGAAGCCCAATTTGTGATTGAATTTGCCGCATAATCAATACATTCCACTCCACGATCGCAGAATCGGAAACACAAAGGAAATCGGGGATTGTTCATCCACTTTCACGCGCACTGAGGTCGTGGTTCCCGGTGTAATTTGGCTATTTGGCCCTTTAGAAGATGACCACCGAAAACGGCTTTTAGTCGAAGGATCTGGCTCAAGTTCCGCAAAAACTTGAATTTGTGCGCCTTCTGTGGTTAACCCTTGTAAAACTTCTAAACCACCGACTACACTTGATGCGCTTTCCTTACTAACGGGAAATGCAGAAATACTTGTGACTTTCCCGATAATACCACCAAAGCGTTCTCGTTTAACGGTCGAAGGAGTTACTTGCAACTCCATACCCTTTTGAATCTTTTTGCCTTCGCTGACTGGGAAGAATGCCACCCCAACTAACTTATTCCCGGAGTCTCTAGCTTCGATTGTGCCAATGCGAGCGCCCTTTTCCAGGGTTTGTCCAGGAACAGCAGAAAGTTCGAGAATTCGTCCATTGAAATTGCTAGTTACCTGGCTGTTTGCTTTGATTTCTAATTTTAATTCTGCGATCGCTCGCTGGGTGTCTTGAATTTCTTTTCTGCGATTAGTAGAAATAGCTAAATCTTGTTCTGCTTGCCCAGCAAACTTACTATCTAGTACTGCTAACTGTGCTTGCAGTTCTTGAGTTGAATTGATATTTGCTAAAAATTCTCGTTCTGCATCCGCTTCTTTAACATTAAGTTGTTTCAGTTGCGATTCGATTTCATTGATTCTAGTTTTACTATTGAGAAATTCCTGTTGCGCTTGAAGAACGGTATCACTCGAAACTGCTCCTTCTTCGCGTAACTTTTGGCGAATATCAAATCGTTCTTTGAACGTGGGCATCAAATCTCGCGTTGTCTGCAACTGTTCCTGTAAGTTCTGACGCTCTTGCCGAATCGACTCCAGACCTTTACTTCTGAGAATTGGCGTTAGTGATTGGGTTGTTTTGAGAGTTTGCAAGAGTGCTTGACGTTGTTGCCCAATTGCACCCTTATCTAAAACCGTTCGCTGAAGTTGCAGAGTATTAGCATTTTGGTCTTGTTCCTGAAGTTGAGCAAGCTTGACTCGTGCAAGTTTCAACTTATCTTGAAGTTCAGTTTGGTCGATTGTCGCTAGTACCTGTCCTTTCTTCACCTCATCGCCTGTACGAACAAAAAGCATGAGAATCTGCCCGGAACTAGGAGACTGGAATCCAACGACTTTGCTAGGAAAAACCACTACGCCTTGTCCAGCTACGGTAATGGGAATGCGACCAAAAACACTCCAAACAAGTCCAACGGCAATTAGAGATCCCATCGCAGTTAACGGAATCCACTTCTTTGGTTGAACCACTTGCATAAGTTGATCGAGTCGCTCCGGGGAGGATAAACGATCGAGTGCTTCTTTGCGGAATAGATTGCTTTTGTTGGTCGTTACCATAGTGACTCCATTCAAGTTGTAGAAATTTGTATATTAGGGAATTGGGAATGACGAATGACAAATGACGAATGCCCTAATTCCCGCGAATCTGCTTCAGCATCCAATCAAATCGAGTCCCCGCTAGTGTCACTTGAGCCAAAAAACTAGAACTCAGTTCATCTTCATAAGTCAAGCGTTCATCTAAAGATTTACCTGAGCTATAGTTAATCCTGCCGTAACCCAGACTATTGATGATTCCTTGCTGTTTATCTGCTAACAAAATCGCTAAGACTCGATAAAATCGGGCAGCAAAACCCACATCGTGTAGCAATTTGGCAGAAAGTCGCCATCTGGGAATCGATAACACAGTTGCATCCTCAACCGCCCGAATTGTCATCGCAGGTGGACTGGCTTCGACAAAGGGCGTTTCGCCAACTATGTCACCCCGCGATAATCTCGCAAACTCCCGTTCGATATGATCTGTCTGTTCTAAAGTTGAAAAGGCGCGGGTGAGAGGATTGCTTGTATCTTCAGCAATCGAAGCCACCATCTTGCCATCTAATAAAATATAGAGAGCGTCAACTGGTCTTCCGGCTTGAAACAACACCGTTCCCGCAGGAAGTCTTATGGCATTGCCTGCAACAATCATCCAACCAATATCGCTATCATTTAATTCTGCAAATGTAAATAAGATTTCTCGAATTTGGGGCTGAAAAAGCACGACTGTGCTTTGGCCAATTTGGCCGATCATCTGCTCTAATCGGTGAGAAAGTAGAACTGCGATCGCTCGATAAAAATGGGCTGCAAATGTGACATCTTCTTGCAATTTTTGAATCAACTGCTGCTGAGGAATCATCAACACAAGCGACTTTCTAGCAGCTTTGACTGTAGTTGAAGATTGGTAGGAGGCTAAAAAAGGCATTTCTCCTACAACTTCACCATTTGCCAGCAATGCAACCTCTCGTCCAGATAGTTCGCCACCTTCAAGAGCCGCAAATGCCCGACCAATGGGGTTATCGTCAGCCTGAGCGACAGAAACGCTTAATGCGCCATCAAGCAAAATATAGAGGGCATCAACAGGTGTTCCTTGGCGGATGAGGATCGTACCAGCAGTAATTTCTTCTCTTTGACCCGTTGCCAAGATCCAGTCAATATCGCTATTTGTCAGTTCCTTAAGTAGAACTTCTGTCATAATTTAACTTCCTTGTGTTCTGCTAACGGGAGAGAAATGGAGAGGGGTAATTCGTAATTCGTAATTTAATTTATGGTTTAGATATAGGGAAGCCTTAACTTAGACTTTCCGCAATTTTGAATTTTGAATTGTTTAACTCCCCATTGCGCGATTAACTAGGTTGATGAGTTGCTACCGATTTTTAGCATCAATCACCGCGACCTTCATTCGGCTCAACGCTTATTGGTTTATTGCCATTCCAATAAGGAAGCTTTATATTCTCAAGCTTGTTTGCGATCGCTTCAGACAGATTGTTATATTTCTCGTCCGTAGGATACTCGCCTGGATAATGCTCACCTACGGCAATACCACCCGAAATATTTGCGAGTTCTTGAAGCGATAGCTCTTGTGATTCATTTTGCTTTTTGTTTTCCATTGCCATTTTTTCCTTGTCATTTCATTTATTACTAAATTGACCTAATTTTATGAAAGTGAAATTATTAATCACACAAAAATAATTTCAGAAAGCAGTTGGACTTTTGCTCAACTGCAATTGATCGATTTGAGAAACTCCGTTTATGTAGAACCTTCGATCGCAGATATATCTCCAAACAACTCACCAAGAGCCTTTATATCCTCTGTTGTCGCGTCGGTAATGGAGAGGTGGAACACAGAAGAGTCTGTTGTCTCTGCATGAAAAGCCGACCGTGTTGAGTGAAACCCTCGTCCTCGTGATATTTGTTGGCTAAATCCCCTTGTCGATCTATGAGATCGTATAGATGTAAACTGCAAATTGAAACCACCAGCTACATCGTCTAACTCTTCATCTGATAGTTCGATCGCTTCATCATTCGGAGTAATTTCGTCACCTGACATAGAAGCTCCTTGACCCCACGTGTTAAAGTTAAATAAGGCGGAGGGAGTTAACTGATTGGCTGCTAGGCTCATGGTTAACAACCCCTCCTGCTTTCGAAATTCGTCAACTGAGAAATCCAGCTCAAGCTTCAGGGCTAGAAATACCCGCTTCCTTAAACTCTCTAAGGTCTTGCTCAGAGAAAACGCTCACTTGAAAGGTAACGCTCTTAATGCCGCCTTCTTTAGGAATTTCCACAAAACCAAACTGAGAATCTATAGCATTTGCGTTTGTTCCAAAGACATCGCTAGTTGCGCCACCGGCAATATAATCAAGTTCTTGATTGGATAGTTCCATCATTTCATTAGGCTGCACATTTTCCATGATCATTGTCCTTCTCCTTATGGTGTT
Organism: Nostoc sp. UCD121; assembly: GCF_014222285.1. GTDB lineage: Bacteria > Cyanobacteriota > Cyanobacteriia > Cyanobacteriales > Nostocaceae > Nostoc. Next base: position 5,619 of record NZ_JACKZS010000163.1, on the reverse strand, counting down.
GATTATGAGCTTAGAAATAAATTACTAGGAATTCCGCTAGGAAATTCTTCTCCAGTGAATTTGATTTCGTGCAAATCTTGTTTAGATATAGTAGTTTCCTGACTGTTGAAGGATGCAATGCCACCATCAGCACCGATAATCACTGCACTACTTTGCTTATCCGAAAAGTTGAAGTTGTGAGCATCAACAAAGCTAAAAGCACCACCAGCAACGTTGTCCAATTCTTCAGCAGATAATTCTACGGGCTTAATGTTATCAGACATGATGTTTTCTCCTTAATTTATGATGTGTATTGTTTATTAAGCAGAACGCTTTATTAAGTTCTGGTTAGTAACTTTCAAGAGTGGGAGGAATGACACCAGTTGCTTTGATTTCGTGCAAACTTTGATGAGATACAGCAGTTTGCTGAGTGTTCAAAGAACTAATACCGCCATGAGGGCCAAGAACGGTTGCACCAGCTTGCTGATCCAATGCGTTGTAGTTATCAGCATCGACAAAGCTAAAAGCACCACCAGCAACGTTATCCAATTCTTCAGCAGATAATTCTACGGGTTTAATGTTGTCAGACATGATGTTTTCTCCTTAATGTGTAATGTGTTTAATGTGTGTTCTATCAAGCAGAACGCTTTATTGAGTTCTAGTTTGTGTACTTAGTAGTCTGTTACTAACTAGCAAGAGTGGGAGGAAAGAAGCCAGTTGCTTTGATTTCGTGCAAATCTTGTTGAGATACAGCAGTTTGTTGAGCGGTGAAAGAGCCAATACCGCCATTCGCACCAAGAACGGTTCCACCAGTTTGCTGATCCAATGCATTGAAGTTGTGAGCATCGACAAAGCTAAAAGCACCACCAGCAACGTTGTCCAATTCTTCAGAAGATAATTCTACGGGTTTAATGTTGTCAGACATGATGTTTTCTCCTTAATGTGTAATATGTTTAATGTGTGTTCTATCTGTGTTCTATCAAGCAAGCTACTTTATTGAGTCCTGCCCTGTGTAATTAGTTACTACTTCTCAAGAGTGGTAGGAAAGAAGCCAGTTGCTTTGATTTCAAACAAATCTTGTTCAGATACAGCAGTTTGCTGAGTGTTCAAAGAACTAATACCGCCATTAGCGCCGATAACAGTTGCACCAGCTTGCTGATCAATTGCGTTGAAGTTGTGAGCATCGACGAAACTAAAAGCACCACCAGCAACGTTGTCCAATTCTTCAGCAGATAATTCTACGGGCTTAATGTTGTCAGACATGATCTTTTCTCCTTAATGTGTAATGTGTGTTATCTCAAATAAAACTGTTACTAACTAGCAAGAGTGGAAGGAAACAAGCCAGTTGCTTTGATTTCGAGCAAATTTTGTTCAGATACAGCAGTTTGCTGAGTGTTCAAAGAACTAATACCGCCATTAGCGCCGATAACAGTTGCACTAGCTTGCTGATCAATTGCGTTGAAGTTGTGAGCATCGACGAGACTAAAAGCACCACCAGCAACGTTGTCCAATTCTTCAGCAGATAATTCTACGGGCTTAATGTTGTCAGACATGATGTTTTCTCCTTAATGTGTAATGTGTATGGTTTATCAAGCAGAACGCTTTATTGAGTTCTGCTCTGTGTAATTAGTGTTCTGTTACTAACTCTCAAGAGTGGAAGGAAAGAAACCAGTTGCTTTGATTTCATGCAAACTTTGATGAGATACAGCAGTTTGCTGAGTGTTCAAAGAACTAATACCGCCATTAGCACCGAGAACAGTTGCACCAGCTTGCTGATCAATTGCGTTGTAGTTGTCAGCATCGACAAAGCTAAAAGCACCACCAGCAACGTTGTCCAATTCTTCAGCAGATAATTCTACGGGCTTAATGTTGTCAGACATGATGTTTTCTCCTTAATATGTAATGTGTTTAATGTGCGTTCTATCAAGCAAGCTGCTTTAGTGAGTTCTACCCTGTGTAATTAGTTACTAACTCTCAAGAGTGGAAGGAAAGAAACCAGTTGCTTTAATTTCGTGCAAACTTTGATGAGATACAGCAGTTTGCTGAGTATTCAAAGAACTAATACCGCCATTAGCGCCGATAACAGTTGCACCAGCTTGCTGATCAATTGCGTTGTAGTTGTCAGCATTGACAAAGCTAAAAGCACCACCAGCAACGTTGTCCAATTCTTCAGAAGATAATTCTACGGGTTGAATGTTGTCAGACATGATGTTTTTTCCTTAATGTGTAATGTGTGTTGTATCAAGCAGAAAGAGTGGTTTGCTGATTAGTCCCTTACCGCTTCCCTCGCTTCATGTCTCTACAATACGAAATCAACTTAGTTATGTACATCTGAAAAACGTCTAGTATTTTACCTAAGCGAAGTAAGTAGATGTGGCCTAACTTTCGCTATATAGTATTGGGCAATAGGTAAGACTTTCGTCATAGGCTAACCAAGCTAGTTACTACAAAAGTCATGGATTTGCTTGCAGATGTGGCATTTCACTGCAATATCGTAGTATGACTAAACGTAGAAGCATGAATGCAAAACTAGGGTCGAACCCAATAAATGAGAGTATTCTACATCCATCACTAACTCAACTAAATTGAGAAATTATAGTTATCAGTCTCTAGCAATGTTGTAAATAAAAACTCAAACAACAATGTTTAATAGATTCAAATTAGCAACTAAATTTACTTTACTTTTATTGCTGGTGTTCATCGGCGCGATCGCAGTTAGTGGTTTTGCTTTATCTCATGCACTTGAGCAAAAAGCAGAAGCCGAAATTGCTTATCGTAGCCAAGTTATTGCAGAAACTATGAACTCAGTGAGGAACTATACTCACACGCGTATCAATCCTCTTCTGACACCTATGCTGGACACTCAATCCACATTTATCCCTGAAATTGTTCCCAGCTTTGCAGTAAGAGAAGTGTTTGATAATCTTCGAAAAAACAAAGATTTTAAAGATTTTTTATACAAAGATGCCAACCTAAACCCAACTAACTTACGAGATAAAGCAGATGCATTTGAGATGGAACTTATCGAACGGTTTCGCAAGGAACCAGGGTTGAAAAACATATCCGGTTTTCATGACTCTTATGACGAGAAAATGTTTTATAACGCTCGTCCATTTTCCATTAATAATCCAACGTGTCTACGCTGTCATAGCACTCCTGAAGTTGCTCCCAAAAGTCAGATTGCTAGTTATGGTTCAGAAAATGGCTTTGGGTGGAAACTCAATGAAATTTTAGGCACACAAATTATTTATATTCCTGCCAAGCAAGTTTTTGAGGATGCTCATCGTGCTTTTGTTCTATTCATTAGCTTATTTATTACGATCTTCGCCATCATGATTTTGCTCATTAATTATTTGTTAAAGCGAAATGTACTACAACCGCTTAAACCAATGGCGCAACTTGCTCAGAAAATTAGTATGAATGAAATGAGTGTTGAAGAAGCACAAGAGTATGATCGTGAAAAGTTAACATCGATTGTGCAACGTCATGATGAATTAGGACAATTAGGGCGAGTTTTTCAACGCATGGTGCATGAAATTTCTTCCCGTGAACAACAGTTCAAACAACAGTTGCATACACTGCGTATAGAAGTTGATGAAGCTAAACGTGCGCGTGAAGTTGCGGAAATTGCTGAATCAAAAACATTTCTAAAATTACAGGAGGAGGCAAAAGCAATCAGAAATAAACGGAATACTCCAAATTAATAATTAAAAATTAGTATTGAGGATTTATTATGTCTGAAATTATTTCTATTCACTCATTCCGAGGCGGAACTGGTAAGTCAAATGTTACGAGTAATCTTGCTGCCCTAATCGCTCGTTCTGGAAAGCGAGTTGGGATAGTTGATACAGATATCCAATCTCCTGGAATCCACATTCTATTTGGTCTTGAACAAGAGCGAATCCGCTACACATTGAACGATTATCTCTGGGGTCGTTGTCAAATTGAAGAAGCCGTTTATGACGTTAGCGCCATTCTCAAACAAAAACAAACATTTTTTGGTCGCCAGGGAAGTATTCATCTAATTCCTTCCAGCATTAAGATGAGTGACATTTCTCGAATCTTGCGCGAGGGCTATGACGCACGCCGATTGAATGATGGTTTACATAATCTAGTTCGTCGTTTAAAACTTGACTATCTGTTGATCGATACTCATCCTGGCATTAACGAAGAAACGTTACTATCTATTATTCTTTCTGATGTCTTGGTGCTGATTCTCCGTCCAGATAAACAAGATTATCAAGGTACAGCAGTAGCGATAGATGTTGCTCGTAAGTTAGAAGTACCTAAAATGCTAATAGTGATTAACAAAGCTCTACCATCTTTAGATTTCAAAGAGTTAGGCAAACGAGTGGAGAATACCTACAAAACCCCTGTGGCTGGAATACTCCCTGTTTGTGAAGAGATGTTTGAATTAGGGAGTGGTGGAATCTTCTGTTTGCGGTATCCAGATCATTCATGGACTCAAAAAATTAGTGCGATCGCCAAACAAATCACTGGTTCTGGAGTTAGATTGTTTGCCAAATAAGCTCCAGACGGGGGTTCTACTTTGGCTTATTAGGTGTATCTCCTCCACCCAAATTAGACACCCAATCGTTTGCTCCTAACCCGAAGTGTCCTGTCTCAAACCACTTCGACTTGAGCAGCGACCACCAATCATTTGTCAACCCTTCTAATACGTAGTCATAGGGAAGCCAACCATAGCCTCCTTCACCCCAATCGCTTCCCCAAGAGTTTCTAATTAACAATGCTCCTTGCGATCGTCTACTCCCATCGGCGTTTTCTATTACTTTATGGTCGTTGTAGCCAACTGCAACAACAGCATGACCCCCTTTTACCTTATCGTTTTTAACTGGGTAGGGAATATAACCACTTGGGTTTAAATCCTCAATGGAATAATACATAGTAAACCCAAAAGCACATGGGAAACCAGCAGCTAAAGCTGCTTTAATTCGGAATAACAGTATATCTTCTGTAGTGCCTAAAGGATTTAGACGGAAGTATTTCAGGGCTTGATAACTTTGACCAAAAGAGTAGCAAAAAGGTGTTGGTTCTTCATCAAACTTGTCTTCTATATAAGGCCAGTACTCTTCTGGAGGAACGCCAAATAATGCCATTGCCTTTATGGTTTCCCGAAGAGATGCTCCTGCGTCACCTTGACGATGCATGAGATTGCGTGTTGCTTTGTAAAGAAAGAGTCGAGAAGCATCAACATATCTATCAAAACTTCTTTTCTCAAAGTATTCCATTAAAGCAACCCCAGCATGTGCTGTACATGAATCCAATGAGCCTTGGTCTTCAATTGGGGAACACCAGAAGGTTAAATCTACAAATTCTGGCATTAATAAATATACATTTTCCGTCTTACCATTTTCTTTTGGTATGAGATTTTTCTGTAAATTACTTTCTACTGGAAGTTGTAAATTACTTTGAAACTCCGGGTTTTTGTTCACCTCATTTGGCTCATCAAGCTCTGGTAGTATTTGAATGACTGTTCTAATATTCTTAGGTTGATTTTTTAAATTGTTTTCTTCCTGAATTGGAGGATTATATTTTTTTAGAATAGTTTCTAAATTTTCTAAATCTTTGAGAGATTTAAAGATGTTATCTATCTTTTTTAAAGATTTATCTATTCTATTC
>NZ_JACKZS010000162.1 GCF_014222285.1 Nostoc sp. UCD121 | reverse complement strand
TCAGTAGGCTGTAGGGGCGTACAGATGTATGTCCCTATCTAAGTATTTGTATCAGGGATATTGTCAAATATTAAGCTGTTCTACATCTTGGATGATTAGGGCGGGCATAACTAGAACAGCTTTAAGAATCACAGGATAAAATAGGATATCAAAGGCGAGGGAGTATTACTCCCCCGCAATAGCCAACTTACTACAGCTTAATTGTTGAATTTAAAGCTGTAATCGTAATCATCTTTAGGTTAAATTACACTAGCTGAGAAAACGAAGTCATTTGCTGTTAGGCTAGTCGATGTAACTCCAACCAATGAAGCCAACTCTGTATTTCCGGCTTTCACCAAAGTATCGCTACCTTGTTGTAATAGAGTTAAGGCACTAAATTCAGTAACACCAATACCGCCCAGCCCGATTTTATCAATGGCGATCGCAAAATCAGTCACAATGTTCTTGCTAGTTGGCAAACTGGCGTTAGCAATCCAGAATTGGTCAGCACCAGCACCACCAGTTAAGCGATTACTGCCCTGTTGACCAGCAAATAGCACATCATCACCATCGCCACCAGACAAGGAATCATTGAAATTAGAGAAGAGTTTGTCATCGCCAGAACCACCGTAGAGACGGTTATTGCTACCGCCACTAATGAGGGTGTCATTACCTGAGCCACCAAATAATGATTGACGAGAGCCTTCAATTACGGTAAGACTATCATCACCTGCCGCTCCAAGTAAATTATTACTACCACTAGCTTCCACTACGGTAATAACATCATTTCCATTGCCACCATCAGCACTAGTATTTTGGGCCGGGCCGTTTTGACCAATAAATATCTGATCGTTACTCTCTCCTGTGGATACTGAAGAGTCACTACCGACTAGCACCGTGTCTTCACCGTTTCCAGTCTGGATTGTGTTCCCTTTAGTACCTTCTACAAAGTCTGCCCCGTCACCTGTGAATAGGGTTTGATTTGGCTCAACGGTAATATCATCGCTGTCAGTGGAGCCAAAGTTAATTTCTTCAGTTTCAGGTTGACCTAAACCAGGAGCAAGGTTAAGGGGCTTCTCCAACTTCAGCAGTAGAATTTCGTTGTTGTCTATGACTGGATTTTGAGGATCATTTCCAGGACGACCTGTAGAAAAGGGATAATTGTTGTCATTAGCCACCAAAATGGTGTTTTTGTCAACAACTAAAACGTTTTCAATTGTGACAAATGGGAAGTCAAAGGTGGTTTTGCCATCTCCATTCAGGTCGTTGGGGTCTTGGATGTTTAACAAGTCTGCAACTTCTTCCTTGGCTACATAACCATTAGAATCTGCTTTAGACAAGTCAATTTTGTAGATCCTCTTAAATTTAGCCGCAGCCCCTTGATTGTTATCCCGCTCAATGACTAGATACTCATTATCGTTAATGACTGCTAAATCCCCGATCGCATTTGATGGATTATCCAATCTGTAGTACAGCTTTTTATCAGTGTACTTGTGGCTAGCAAGGTCAAATTCGTTAATCCGCAAAGCACCAGGAGTATCACCTTGAACTGTACCCTCTAGCAGCATATAGAGCTTGGTTTTGCTGGCGTTAATTGCTCCACCTTCAAAACCTTTGGAACCACCCAAGTTAGCAAAGGCATCTCCTGAAAGCACATCGGGATTTTGTGGCGATCGCACTAAGTTATTCTGAGGATTACTCAAAAAATCTCGGACTTTATCACCTGTCTCTGGGAAGTCTGTAAATAGTGCATCTACGCCTAATTGAAAGAACTGCTGAAATTCTAGTTCTGGATTACCTTTGTAATCTGCTGCTAAATACAGGTCTTCATCGCGGAAGGTGTAAGGATGAACCTGTAAACCTGCATTGTGAGCATCTTGAACTAAAGTAGTAGGAGCTAACAGCGTTCTGTCAGCATCATTTACTGCACCATCTCCATTGACATCATCTGCCAAACCATCGTTATTAGCATCTGTACCTTTGACACTGACAATTAACCGCTTCCAAGGGCCAATGCCATCAGCATAGGTAGCGATTTCAGCCAAACCTTCTGGAGTCCGTAAATCACCATAAGTCCGAAGGTCGCCACTGACTTCAAAATCATAAGGCTGACTCTCTATGATCTCACCGTTTAGCTCAATTCCAGCTGCATCTAGAAGTTGAACCAGGGGAATATCTACACCTGCATTAGGCATAATGCGATCGTGGAGATCCTTGAGATTACCGACTTCAAAGGATTGGATGAAGATGCGACTGGGATCGGTGAAGTTCTCAGCCTTGAGTGTATCGATGAGGATTTCACTGGTGTTTCGGTTAATTTTCTCCGTAGTGCCTATATAAGTAGCTTCTTCGGCAGAATAGGTGGGATGCTTAGTTTCGGGATAGATGCCAATTTTTTTACCTGTCTCGGTTTCTACTTCCTTAACCAAGTCGATGATTTCGGCGAGGGTGGGAATTTCAAATTGACCATTGAAGGATTGGTCGCGGAAAGGTACACGCTGTATAGCTTTTAAAGTCTTGATTTCTTCTAAAGTAAAGTCTTCAGCAAACCAACCTGTGATTTCTGTTCCATCTAGACTGACTGTTTTCTTGCGATCGGCAAACTGTGGATACTTGGTAATATCGTAAACGTCTGTGGTTGTATTGCTTAAATTAAGAGTGCCATCAGCATTCAAAATTGCCAAAGCAGGTTCATGGCGAGCAATTAACACGCCATCTTTTGTAACTACTAAGTCTGGCTCAATAAAGTCAGCACCATCTTCAATTGCCCTTCTGTATGCCTCTAAGGTATGTTCTGGAAGATCGCCACTAGCGCCTCTGTGACCAATAACTTTAGGTGCTTCTCCATCTAGAGTTTTGAATTGGTCAGGTGTAGCAATGGGAGCTTCCAACAACTTACCACTGGCATCAAAATGTAGTAGGTAAGGGCCAAACTCATCTCCAACCCAGATTGTGCCGTCTTTATCAAAGACGAACGATTCTACATCAAAGTCTGCACCAGTCAGTAATCTTCCAGTAGTTCCTTCATTCACAATTTGGAAAGGAACCTTGTTATTAGGGTCAGACAGTTGAATGTAATCTAAAATTTTAACAGTGCCATCGCCATTTTCTGTTCCCTTAAAATTCGGGTCTACACGATTGATACGTAACAGAAAGTCTTCACTATTATCTTTGCTACCGTAGCCATTATCTGACAGGAAGTACAAAGAGTTGCTGTTAGCAAACTGAACACCGCTAAAACCCTGAATTGGCTGTCCAGGGAAAGGCCCGGTTCTGCCATTGGCTGAAATTTCTACACCAGAAGCCGGCCCATCACTATAGGTATCAGCAGGTAAAGAAGCAAAACCGACTAACTCAACTTTTGGCTTTATTGAAGCAAACATCGTTTGGTAGATGTGGGTTTGATCATTTAAACCCGCAATTCCCGGAATATCAGAACCGTAGGCGTTATAACCTTTACCTACTAAGCTATTTAGAACTTCAGAACCAGCACCTTGGTAGTAAACAGGTACGGGACGGTTGGTGTGAGTTCCCCAACCATACTTGACGTTAGGATCTGACCCCCAGTAATGTCCAACTTCTGCTGTAGTATCCAAATTAGTTAATGCTTCAGCACCTTGATTTTGTACTAAAGTTGGAAAATCACCGTCGAGAGTCAGGTAGTGATCGTGGTCAGCAGTAACGATTAGTAGGTTTTCATCCCAACCACCATTATTGTTAATCCAGTCAATCGTAGATCCAACTGCCTTATCGAAGTCCAAGGTGGTGCCGATCAAGTTGTCTATGTTGTTATCATGGGCAGACCAATCGATATCGCCACCTTCAACCATTAACCAGAAACCATCGGGATCTTTACCCAACACATCTAATGCAGCATTTGTCAAGTCATTGAGGGTTGGGTTTTCGTTAACCTCTTTGGCAATGAAAGATGCATCCGTCTCTCCAGGCAGCAGTGGACGTGTAGTGTCCACTTTGGTGTTATCTCCTTGGTTAGCGAAAACGCTGAACATATCTAAACCAGTGGTGCTGTAGTCGCCGTTGGCAGAACTTACAGGTAAGTTACCATTTTGGCCGCGCGCACCATATAGACCGAAGAGGCGATCGCCTTTTTCTGGATCGATTGTCGCCGCAGTTTCAGCTAGTTTCTGGGCGGCATTCTCACCGCGCTCTAAAAAGGTGTAATCGTAGAGGTTGTTTGTGGGTTTAGTGCTAAGTTCTGTGTAGGTAGATTGGCTAATGTATTCATTGCTCGTATTCGGCTCAACCCCTGCTGGTAATAAGTCTCCAGGAGTAGAGAGTGGGTGTCCACCACCAAGTAATACTGTTGGTTGATAGACACGAAGTTCCTGTTGCAAGATGTTGTCTAATACCGGATAGTCAGCATCATACTTGCTGCGACGATTAACGTTGGCAGCAGCAGCAGCAGGTGTTGCATGATCAATGGGAACTGAAGTTACCAAACCAGTGGATTTACCAACTTGGTTCGCAGTTTTGAGAATTGTTTCTAGAGGATTCTCGAAAATATCAACGCCAACAGCGTTATTGTAGCTTTTAACGCCCGTGTACAGAGTTGTTGCGGTGTTGGCAGAGTCAGGATAGCTGTACTTAATATATTCTGGGTCATTACCGGGAGTCCAAGGGTTAACACCACCTCTGCTAGGGTCATAACCTACTAGGTTTCCAACAGCACCATCACTGACTTTTGCACCACCTGTTGGGGTATTACCTGGGTTAAAAGTTGGATCAAAGGTGAAACCAGGGCGAACTGAGCTTTCTCCTGTGATCGGATTAGTACCGTCAAGAGCCGAATTACCAGTGCTAAAAACTCCATTACTACCAGCGATCGTTGTCCCGTAGGTGGTTGCTAAACCGTAGCCTTGGAGTGTTTGAAAGTTGAGTCCTTGACCCTTACCCTGTGTATAAAAATCACTCAGATTAGCGCCTGTCTTACCATTTTGAATCTCTTTGTAGATGGACGCAGCACGAGCCATTTCCCAGCCCATACCATCCCCAATCATAATGATGACGTTCTTAGCCATGAAAGAGAATCTCCCTGTGTTTAATTGTTGAGATGGTCTTCGCTCTAGTGGAATCAAAAAAGTAATATGGTGAGGAAAAACTAATAGTTTTAGGCTGCAAATATGTAATTAACTTGTCAGCTTGTTGAGTCTGAACTATTAAATGTCAACCACCACTACAATTGACATATCACCAGAGCATTTAAATATCAAAATTAACAATGCAATCGCATATTAATTAACATACATAGTAAAAGTTGTGAAAAAATTGTGGACTGGTTAAGAAATCTTGTATTGCAATCTTGTACCTAATATGCAACAACAACTTCCTGCATATTTTTAATGTTGTGAAAAATTATTTTTTATACACAGACATGATTCATCGTTTGTCACTTTCGTCAGATAATAATTTCTTTATAACCCTTATCTTTAGATGCTTTTGCAATAGTAATTGAGTACAGCTTCATTCACTTTAGTTGTGTAATGAAGCTGTAACAATCACGCTAGGTGAACAAATTAACCCACAATACTGGCAGAGAAAACGAAGTCATTTGCGGTGAGAATATTTGATGTAATTCCCAACAATGAAGCCAACTCGGTATTTCCTATTTTCACTAAGGTGTCACTACCCTGCTGCAATAGTGTCAGGTCACTAACCTGAGTAACACCAATACCGCCAAGCCCAATTTTATCAATGCCGATCGCAAAATCAGTCACAATATTCTTGCTAGTTGGCAGACTGGCATTAGCAATCCAGAATTGGTCAGCACCAGTGCCACCACTGAGGCGATTGCCACCCCCTTGACCAGCAAATAGTACATCATTGCGATCGCCACCAAACAGGGAGTCATTGACATTAGAGAAGAGTTTGTCATCTCCAGAACCACCGTAGAGACGGTTATTGCTACCTTTACTCGTGAGAGTGTCGTTACCTGAACCACCGAATAATGATTGGCGAGAACCTTCAATTACTGTGAGAGTATCATCACCTGCTGCCCCCAACAAATTATTACTACCACTGGCTTCTATTACGGTAATAACATCATCACCATTGCCACCATCAGCACTGGTATTTTGAACTGGGCCGTTTTGGCCAATAAATATCTGATCATCACCGTCATTCCCGGAAACTGAAGAGTCGCTGCCTGCAAGTACTGTGTCATCACCGTTTCCAGCCAGGATTGTGTTATCTTGAGTACCTTCTACAAAGTCTGCTCCATCACCTGCACTAAAGAATTGTCCTGGCTCAAGATTGACAGTATCGCTGTTGCTAGAACCAAAACCGTTCGGGAAAGTAGGCTCTATAACTGTCAGATTATTGGGTAATTCGAGAATGCCAAGTTTTTCAGCAGGCGTATTACCTGTAATGTTGAAATCGTTGTCGTTAAGCAAAGCTAGAGTGTTGGGTGCTACCAGCGCCAAACCTTCTAATTTTTCTACTCCGGTGTAACCCAATTGAGCGGCATTAGCGATTAGACTTTTGGTGACAGGGGTAATATTGGCAGTAGCTAATTCCGTAGAGGTAAGTTGCTCAATAGTTTTACCAACTGGCAAAGTAAAGTTAGCAGGGTTGTTGATATTAGTCGCCTCAGCTAAATCAATTTGGTAAATTAATTTATTGCCAGCAGATGTACCATTGTCGTCTCGCTCAACTACTGCAAATTTGCCGTTACCCAAGGAAACTGCATCGCCAATCTTATCGGTTGCTGGTAGACCTTCTAGGCGATATAAATACTCTCCTGTTACCTGTTTGGTGACAATATCAAACTCTAGAATTCGCAGATTGAGAGAAGCTCTGGAAGTCGCATCATTGGCGACATCTGGATTATCAATTGGACTCTGAATAAAGGCATATAATTTATTACCTTCTAGTGAGACAGCTTCAAATCCTCGGTTATTGCGACGTTGGGCATAAACTGCTGGCAATACCTCAGTGCCAAAAGTTCCAACTGGTTGATCTGGGTTGGGTGCAGTGGCAGTTCCTTGAGGAATAAAGCGGTCAATTAGTTTACCATTAACGTCAAAGTGGTAAATTGCCGGACGGTATTCATCTACCAGCCAGTAATCTCCATTTTCCGCAATTACAATTCCTTCTAAGTCAGCACCCAAAGGATCGTTAGTTAGAACATTGTTGTCTAAGTCGACGGCAATTTCATCTGTGTAGGCAGTACCATTTGCCCCACCTTGCAAGTTAGGCAATCCCGTTAATGGGGTCGTTCCATCTTGGCGGAATAGTCCGGTTCTGTTGGTAATGGTGATTTCGCCCGTGGTGCGGTTGAGTTCAAAGCTAACTATTTCTGGTTGGAAGTCAGGTAATAAAAATGGTCTTTTAACACCATCAGGTTCTCCATTGGGACCACGGTCTGTGTTGGTGACAAATTTTAGGTTGCCATTTGCTGCAATTCCTTGGAAATACAGCCCAGAAAAACCACCTAACAGAATATCTTGACCTTTAGAAGTCGTGTCTAACTTCGGTAGGTTTGCAAATTCATAAATAGTTAGCTTGGGTTGGGCAACAGGATTGCGGGGATCGTAACTAGTGGTGTCGATATTTAAAGAATTGGGGAAGGTATTGGCTATATTTTCCCAAGGCACCAGCTTAAAGTTAGAACTGACATTTTCCTCTTCACCTTCATCGCTAACTATTTTGGCAGGTTCATTAGAGCCATCTTGGGTGACAAATAAACCAAATGGGAAGTTAGATCCCAGTGGTACGTTAATTACATCTGCACCATCTGACTCTTGTACGCTGTCAATTGGCCCATTATTACCAATGGCAAAGTTACCCACGTATTCGTTGTTACCTTCACGCGTGTAGGCAACAAAGGTATTGTCACCTTGGCTAGATGCTAATAAGTAGCCTGTGCCATTTTTGCCGTAATAAATGGTCAGTCCTTCTACGTCATCTGTGAGATGAGTACCACCTAAATCTCTGACTTGATCAACTAGCTTGCCAGTTGTGCCAGTGTTTGGTTCTGCTTGAAACTTCCAGATACCTACATTTTCCTGTCCGATGTAAAGAAAGCCAGTTTCCTGGTCTACCACCATACCCTCGGTTTGGGGATCGCGACCCTCAATTGTTGGCACGGTGAATTCCCGCACTAGTTCAGCCCCAATTGTGCCATTACCTTTGTCAATCAATTTGAACTGAGCTATGTCTCCAGTTTCTCGGCGACTGGTAAAGACATAGTAATCATTAGTTACGGGGCTACGGTATAAGGTAAGTCCGTAAGAACTGCGAGTTGATGCAGAATAAGGAGGTTCAAAAGGTGATGCTTGGAAGATAGTACCAATATTGCTATCGGTGATATTTTCCAGATATTGACCAGGGTTACTGGGGTTGGGGTTAATTTTGAAGATTGCTAGTTTGTCGTTGTTGCGATCGCTAGCTACCGCTATATCAATCGATTGATTGCCTAATTTAAAGCCGTATTGTAAGTCAATGTTGTTGTAGCGAATGCCACCGGGATTAACTGTCTGCAACAAATTACCAGACAAGTCATAAACCCGCAGTCCGGCATTTTTAACTGAGGTTAGTACTAGACTATCGGCAGAGTTTGTGGCATTAACATAGATCGCAGGATCGTCAGCATCACCTCGTTGATCTACTGGCAGGGTTTCATCGTCCAATAAATCGGGACGAGTTTCTACTCTGGGTGCAGCAGTTGGAACTAAGTCTGCATTCAAAGTGAGGATTTGGGTAAATTGGCTTTGATTGAAGTTGTTATCACTTACTAGCACAATCGACTGGCTACCATCTGCTAGTTTTGGGCCAAAAGTAATACCCTCAATGTTATCTGTACCGTTAGGCAAGTTTAAGTCATTTAAATTCAACAGCAGATGCTTTTGGGCGGGTTTAATAGCTGCTAGTTGTTCAGCACTCAAATTATTGAGAGAATCGTAGAAACTGATGTCAGTTGCACCTTGCAACGAAACTTCGTAGATTTTGATGGTATTGCCCACACCTTGGGCAAAGGAGCGTTCCAACGCCAGGAAAGTGCCACGATTATCGATCGCAAGTAAATCTGTCAAGCCATTGTCAGCCGAGCCTGTGCTAGGGTTAGGTGCTTGGGCGATTGCATCAATAATGTAAAGGTATTCTTTTTCTGGTTGTCCAGTAACCAGATTGTATTGCAGAATTCGGGAACGGCTGCCACTGGTGAGCGAAGCTTTTAATCCATCTTGGGACAGTGCGTTTTCAGTGGCGGTGAATAAGGTTTTCTCGTCGGGTGTGATGGTGAGGCTTTCAAAGGCTAAGTTATTGTAAACACCTGATGTCTGCGTATCACCTGCATCGACAATACTGTTTCTGTTAGTATCCTGAACTAGTGGTAGGAATTTGCTGGGGACAAATAGTGAGCGTACTTCTTGCCCTGTGGTCAGCGAAAACTCTTTAATAAAGGGATTGGTAACGCGACCAGCAGCAGGGTTGACTTCACCTTCAGAAGAGATGAAAACAGTACCATCGTTAGTTAAAGCAATACCTTCTGTGTCAAGGCTGTTGGTTGCAAAAAAGTTGCCGTTGATATCTTTTAGGGGTGTGACATTAATAAAAGTCACCCCGGAATCAGTGGCAGTAAAGGTATAGAAACGTGCAGGAGAAACTTGGGAGCGATCGTCTGAAATAGCGTAATAGCGGTTATTAACAGCATCGTATGTAACACCAGACAATCCCCCTAGTGGAGTAGGTGTACCATTCACACTTCCCGCAGTGCCAGCAGGAACAAAGCCAGTAACGAAGTTAGTTTCTCCGAGAAATTCTACATTGGGAATGGTTTTACCTGGTTCATTTGGCCCAGTTTGCACATCTGCAAACACCAAACGATGGTCAGAACTGGGGAAGGGAAAAGTACCTACTAAAGGAAATGTCGGGTCAGTAGTCAGCGGCCAGAATACTCCTGAATTAGCAATTGCCAAGTCAGCAGAGGGTAGAACATAGTCAGTCCGCAGGTTTCCGGGAGCCGTATCAAGAAAGTCTGCGGTGTCAAAGCTAGGATTACCCTTTTGGCTAGCGTTTGCACCACCTTGTAAGTCTGCTTGTTGGGGCGCACCAAGACTGGTAGGGATGACATTAGTATTGATATTGGGATTTTGCAACAATTGGCGAATAGCATTGTCAAAACTATCACCATCTAACGGATCTGCATTTTGATCGCCTACAATCACAAAGCTTGAACCAGAAGTAATTCCGCCCGTTTTTGCCTGATCATCGTAGATATAATCACCTTTACCAGGAGTAATGTAGTCTACCCAAAAACGGATCTCGTCGTGGTTGCGCTTACCGTTGCGGTCTTCCGCACCATCAAAGGTTGGAGGTGTGGGGTGGCTAGCGAGGACATGAATTGTCTCGCCGTTTACTTGGATGGGTATATCCCAGTGACTTTTAGAAGAAAGGCGTAGAACTGCCAATTCCTCCTGAGAATACCAATCATTTGGCTGTGGTGTTGTCGGATCGTCAGGAAGCAAAGCATTAGGCATATCCTTCCACAGAAAATTTTGGAAGGTGCGGATGTTGGTAATGTCAATGGGATATTTGGACAACAGCAACATCCCGTATTGACCAGGGAAATTCCCGAATCCAAAAGCATCATCGCCGTATCCTGCTGTACCTGGGGTTGTAACTGCTGTGCCATTGTTGTTCAAGTCAAAACCAGAGGCAATACCCGTATTAGAAGGAGCGATGTAGAAGTAAGGGTAGTCAACGGGAGTTGTACCATTCTGGCTAACGGCTAGGTAATTTTGTCGCAATAGTTGAACTGCCTCTGAGGAGTAGTCAAACTCGTTAATTAGCAACACATCCGGGTTATTACGCTGGATGATTTCTGCAACTGCCTTTGCCTGAGCGTTGTCAGGGGTAGACAAATCGCTCACTAACTGACCTTCGGCATTACGATTCAAAGAAGCGTTGAATTGAGAAAAGCGAATTGTATTAGTAGTTAGCATGTTTAATTCTGAGATAGATTCTAGACATGAGACTGCTTTGAAAATTGGAAATAGGGAACCGTAGAGGCGCAGAGTACACAGAGAAATGGGAGTTAGATACAGCACTTCTGGCAGCTATGAGGTACATCATCCTTAAAGCTAAAAGCTATGGTAGAAGAGGGGCAAGAAGAAAAACTGTATTGCATAATAGCGGGAAGCGCTGTATATTTGTGCTGCCCATAGACCAGCCATCTTCATTGGCATTGCAAAGAGATAAAAGCAATATCGCCTTGTGTCAAAGCCATTAATAACGTCTCCTTCAATTTATTTTTTATTGTTTGAAAATCACCTGGAAAGCTGATGTTCAGCAACAATTTGCAAACATAATCTAGTCACATTGACAATCGCAATATCACTATCAAGAACAACTATTTTGTAGTCAAAAAAGCTAGGGATTTTAATAGTATTAATCCATATTCAGCAACCCCAAGTTATCTCAGCAATATTAAGAAACTGCTAGCAAAAGGTTAAAAGAACAAATATTTGCTATTGAGTTGCTTTCAGAATATAAGTTGGATTTAAATCTCCGACATCTTGAAGAAGTCCGGGGGCAGCAATTTTATACCCATAAAAAAAAGGCGGACAAGATGTCCGCCCCACAATAAGTAGTTGGATATTTTTTATTTGAAATTCATTTTGTATTAAAAGCCACTCTTGCTTACCGGAACTTACCAGGGCTGAGACGAACACCGTTAGGTTGAGACTGACGACGAACTGCTACTCCATTCCGCAAATTGTTTCCAGTACCACCATCTTTGCGATCGAGGAAAGGTTTGAGATTAATCCCACTTCTAGATGAACTAATCCGATTATTGCCACCGCCTAGAAGTGTGCGTCCTAAATTATATAATTCATTCCCTCCACTACTGCGATCGCCATAAGTGTTAACGGCTATAGTCTGCTGTCCGTTGTCAGCAGTAGTCAAGTTCTGAAAAATGCTATTGCGGATTACAACAGGATCTTTGCCACGCGGTACTGTCAGCACAATTCTACAGCTTGGGTTAGCTTCTGTTGTGACGCAGACAATATTTTCGTTATTTTCTACAGATGTCTGGAGTTCTTGTAAACCATCTGGACGATAAAGTTCTAAGCGACTAGCAATTGTTGCACAACGTCTCTGTGCATCCCAACCACCGCCCAAAGCCGCAGGTGCTGCCCAAGGAAAGAATTGTCCTGGTTGACTTTGTGGCTGATACATAACGGTATACTGACCGTTGTAACTCTGGCAGGTAAACCGAGTTGTACCGTCAGATGAGGGTGAAGGGGGTATACCTGTTGATGTGTCTATTGGGACTGGTGCTGATGAGCCACCTGATGGGACTGTTGGTACTACTACACCGTCGCCAGTAGAGTCATATTGTGCCATTGCTGCCGAATTGCCCAGACACAAAGATAAGCCAATACTACCCAAAGATATCAATCGCAGTAGTTGTGATGACATAAATCATCCTCCAGTAGAAATAAGTAGGGAATTGATAGTTTAAGTGACGAATAATTCTCTATTTTGATTCATTAAAAACGCTATTTTTTTTCTTCTCTTGCTTTTTTCTCTTCGAGTAGCTTTTTCACCCGTGCTTTAATTTCTAGATGACGCTCGACTCCTTCATAGGCATAACGGTTGTAGCTATTACGGGTAATGAGGTTTTCTAAATAACTAACTCGCTCATTGCCGCCTGGGTGCGAAGATAACCAACTAGGAGGAGCATTTTTTTGCTGTTTTTCTAGCGTCACCATTAAGTTACGCAAGCCATCAGCAGCGTAGCCAGTGGCAACAATTAGGCGTGTGCCGAGATTATCTGCCTGACGTTCCATGTCGCGGCTGTAACTGAGTGCAAACAGTTGACCGATAGTGCCGCCCAGAGGTAGATATTGGGTAACGTTAGAGATCAGGTTGCCTTCGCTGACTAATTGAAAAGTGTGGGATAAAAGTACATGGGATAATTCATGACCCATTAACCCAGCTAATTCTGCTTCGGAATTAGCTTTAGCGATCGCACCTGCATTAATAAATATTTTACCCCCAGGTAATGCAAAGGCGTTAAGGCTTTCCTCTGGAATCACAAAGAATTCGTATTTAAACTCGTCCCGTCCTCCTACCTTCGCCAATTTCTGTCCAATTTCATTGACGTATGCCAAAATATCTTCGTCTATAATTACACCCAGCTGTTTTTTTGCCTGCTTTGCCACCGACTCACCTATGGCTCGTTCACCTTGTAGCAGCATGATGGTCGAGTCAAGGGCAGAAAATGGCCCAAGCAGACTGCCAGTGACGGCATAACCTAAAGCACCTGTAATAATATTACCGAGGACATTGCCTCTAATTTCTCCTTGTGTATAAGATTTGTAACGGTTCAGATTTTCTTCTGCTAGTTTTGTAAACTCAGGCGCTTGGGGATTTTTCGGGTTGAGAATAGCAAATTGACGCGCCGCCAAGGACGCTTCCATCCATTTTTTATCAGCAGCTAGGGCTGTAATTCTAGCTTTAACTAATTCTGGTTGATCTGGATACAGTGAAGAAGCCCGTTCTAATATATCTAATGCTTCATTAGTGCGATCGTATTGTTTCAACGCTTCAGCATATCGGATATGGCCAGGGATAAATTCAGGATATTGCTCAACTAATAGTTGCAGAGGTACTAAAGTTTTTGTTTGCAACTTTTGTGCTATTCCCGCCTCTGATTCTCGCCAGTAGACTTTACCCCCTGGGGATAGTTGCGTGGGGTCGAGTATGGCAGCTTTACGCTGTTGATTATCTAATGTTTTACCAAAAGGCTGCTTAACTTCGCGGTAAATTTTTTCCGCTTCTGGGATTTGTCCCGCCAGATAAAGTTTATCCGCTTCTATAAATTTTAGCTGACGGGTGAGTTCTTCAGGAGTGAGTGGAGGTTCCTGTGGCGACTCTGGCTTTTTCGGTTCGGAAACTTCAGGGGCGGGTTTTGGTGCTTCTGACGTTGATGAACGTTGCAGCGCTTCCCGTAACTTTTGGACTTTAGTTGTTTCTGAACTAGGCTTTGTCGTTTCAATAGTGGTAGAAGCAGCAGGTTCTTGTGCCAGAAGGGGTGTTGGCTGCGTCAGGATTATCAAAATTGATGTAGCAACTGAAAGTAAGACCCACTTCCAGGCTAGAAGTAAAGACTTCCAGATTCGTTTCATGCTTGGGCCCACGTATGCAAAAGGCTCTTTTTTAAATTTTATGAGCAATTAGCAAAATACGCATATAGCAATGTGTTTTTTGTGAGATACTACGCGAACCGCGAACTGTTCTGTAAGGCATCCCATCCCAGTACTTATTTGCTTAAACTGAGTCACTCAAATACTTGAAAATTTTGCTTATATATGCTAATGCAGATTATTTGGATCAATACCTTGAGATTGTAAATAGGCAATTAGCCGTTCTTTTTGTTGGCGTTCTTGTTCGGTACGCTGACGTTCCTGTTCAATTTGTTCCACCGCCCAAAGCAACAAATTACCAGCCTCATCCCACCAGCGCAACCAGTAACCAGTTCTAGCTTCCTTTGTTCCTTGCCAAGTTCCCAGAAATAAACCCATTGAATCAATCCAATGACGACCATTTTCATCAGGTTGCTTTAACTCGTAGCGGCTGTTTTCGAGTTGGTAAAATTCTAACAAACCGCCATTTGGGTCAAAAATTACGTAAATTGGAACTTGAAGAATCTGCTCATAAAAAAACCATTTTCCTGGTGGATAGGTTCGCTTAAAAGAGTATTCTCCACCCTCAGCGTCAGATAGAAATTCCATCACAATTGCCGGAATATCCCCATCTAAATTGGGTGTATAGCTTTTGCGTTCTCCTAAAACTTGATTTACCGATGGTACACAAACCCAGTCGGGTGCTTTAGCAACAAATTGCCCGTTTATTGTTGCACAAAGTCCAAAATTCGAGGCTATCAACATCTGCGGTTGGATGAAACCGCTTATCTCCAGGCTTTCGCGCAAAGCACCAGCTAATAGTGGCTGACCTGTATTTTCCACTGGTTCATCCTCTAGGTGAAAATCTGCGGGCAACGCTTCCCAAGATATTACCAATTCTGTTGAAGATTTGGTTTCACCGAGTTGGGTTGTCATAGAACACCCCTTTTTATTGATTTGTCTTTATTTTATGAGCGATCGCATTTATTCTACAACGTTGTAGTTTGAGATGCGATTGCACAGCAGTAAAACACAAAAAACCCCGGCGAAACTAACCGGGGTAAGAGAGAGAGGTATGAATGACAATGAGATACAGCGATACCGAAATTAAAAATATTAGCTAACGCTAAAACCAATTAAAACTAAAGTTGTAACAATTAAAGTAGCAAAAAGACCTTGTAAAACGTATTTACGTTGTTCCCAAATTGCTGGGTACTCGGCGTAGTAAACCTTGGGTTCGGCTGCGTAGTTATTGAGAATGCCATTTTCATTTACAGTGGTGTACATATTTTTTTCTCTTCCTTTGTTTACTTATGTAACTAAATTTAACAGGATTGTTACGAAACGTCAAGAGGACTTGACAAAAAAGGGCTAATTATTCTAGTAAAGGTAACTTATCAGCCATAGGGGATTGAGGCAAAGCTACCCCAGCCGCCGAAAATGCCATATATTACGCAATTTTTTAATTGCAAAATCTAAAATCCAAAATTGTATAAAAATAGAACTTACGCAAAACTACACGCGGTAGGGGCAATTCATGAATTACCTCTACCGGAAAATAACGATTTGGGCTATCTTATCTATTTTTGGCGTAAGTCCTGAAAGAGTAGAGACAATACGGTTCGGTTAAGGCAAGAGACGCGATAAATCGCCGTCTCTACAAAGGACTTACTTATTAGACATCTCCAGAAATTAATTTATGCGTTACCTGAAACCCTTTTAGAGATGTTGCATTGCAACGTCTGTTCATTTTCAGCAGATGTCTATTGTAAAGACGGCGATTTATCGCGTCTCTCTAACCATCTAATTCTTCATCACTGCATCCAAAAGCACATTGGCATCAAAGCGGACTACATCGGTGCAAGGTAGCCCGGTTTCTGCTGTTATTTGAGCGATGCTTTCCTCAGCCGCAGATTCATCTAAATGTGCTGTGTTAAGCGCTATACCCACTACAGGCACACTTGCAAAAGCGCCACCTGCACTAGCAACGGTTTCATAAAGACGAATTACCTCTGGTAAAGGTGGAATCATTACATGGGGATGATTGCGGACATGAACTTGTCCTGCTCGATGGACTAACACCAGTTGAGTTGGTTGGGAACCACGAATCAGGGGTAGGGTTGCCGTTGAACCAGGGTGTAGCAGTGAACCTTGCCCTTCAATGTGCAAGATGTCATAGTTTTTGCCGTAGCGCATGACTACTTGTTCCACAGCACCGGCAGCAAAGTCTACCCGCACGGCATCCAAAGGTACGCCATCCCCTTCTAACATCATTCCAGTTTGACCTGTGGCAAGAAATTTAGAACGCCAGCCCCGCAGTTTTGATGCCCAATGTAACTGTAGGCTAGTTGACATTTTACCGATCGCCATATCGGTTCCCACTGTCAACACCCGCCGACACGGAAGCGTGCGTGCTATTCCACTAGCAACACCTATATTAGGCGGTTCTTTGCGGACATCCCAAATTAGTTGCCCTGGTTTGAGCAGTGCATTTAAGTCGGGTATATTTGCCATTGGTGTATGCAAACCGTTCACCAAAGACATCCCAGCTTCTAAAGCGTCTTTGATTTCTAGCCAGTAATCATCTGGAATAGCACCACCACTTGGAGCAATGCCTATTACCAAAACTTCTGGCTTGTACTCTAAGGCTGCGGCTACCGATGCCACAATTGGAACATCACGTTTGATACTTGTTAATTCTGTCAGAGATTTGCCAGCACATTCGCGATCGATGACGGCTACAATTGGTGCTTCGCTGTAACGTAAAATTGCGAGTCCTGTTTTGCCGTGAGTTCCAGTAGTTCCTTCATGAAGTAAGATGGCTACTCGTTGATTAAGTGGTAGACGCACTGTGTTTTACTCCCAAACCTGGTAAATCGTTTAGCAAAACTCTACCTTCTTTTAGCAATGCACCCGTGAAGGGATCATCGATTAAGTTGAGGTGACTGTCTAAATCTAAATAATCAGCTAGTGGCGCTAGCTGTAATGCTGCTGTATTAGCTAGGGAACTATCAGAATAGCAACCGAACATTACTTGCAACCGATATGCTCGCGCTGTATGTACCATTCGCATCGCTTCTGTTAGTCCCCCTGATTTCATCAGTTTGATATTAATACCATCCACGTAATTTGCCAAATCGGGAATATCAGAGCTTGTGAAGCAACTTTCATCAACAAAGATGGGTAGAGGAGAGTGTTCTTTGAGTTTTGCTAAACTTTTTTCCTGACCCCGTGGCAATGGCTGTTCTACATACTTTATACCCAATTCAGCTAGCCAATTGCACATTGCGATCGCATCTTCTAAACTCCAACCCCCGTTGGCATCAACGAAAAGCTCTGGTTCTGGTGCTTCTTCTCGCACCGCTAAGAGCATTTTTTTATCTGCATCTATGCCATCTGGACTACCTAACTTCACCTTGAAAAGGCGGACATCAGTAAATTGTAACCAGTCTCGCGCTCTCGCGATCGCACCTTCAGGCGAATTAATCCCAATTGTGACTGAAGTCGGGACTATTTGATTGCGATCGAGTCCCCAAATTTGCCACAAAGGTAATCCTACGCGCTTACCTAACCAGTCGTGCATTGCCATATCTAAGGCTGCTCTAGCAGCAGAAGGAACCTGGTTTTGCATTAAAACTTGCTCAATTTCTTGTCGCTGTAAGGGGCTGAATGTTTGCAACAGTGGCACAACTTGCTCTAGAGCATTTTTGATTACATCAGTTGATTGCCGATGATTACCCACACCGAACGGCGATGCTTCCCCCCAGCCTTCGATACCATCGGCTGAAATCCTCACCCATACATTCGTTGTCTGTGCCGTTGTACCTCTACTAATGGTCAACGGAAATCTTTTATTTACTGTAAATAAATTTACATTTATTTGCATACTAATTC
>NZ_JACKZS010000161.1 GCF_014222285.1 Nostoc sp. UCD121 | reverse complement strand
GAGCAGGTAATATCTGTCTCTTCTTATAACTTTATTTTAGAAGCTCTTTTCTATGCAGCTTCATATTAAATTGGTATTAGAAAGAAAAAGTTGTTCTAATTGTTCCTACATAAACTGTGTCTTTATTTTGTTTGTGTTCGGGATTGGTAATTACTAATAAACCAGGAGTAATGGCGATATTGTCAGTAGCTTGATAACGATAAAAGAATTCCAAATGCCAAGAGGTAGCTTCATCTTGGAAATTATTGTCAAAATCGTTTTTGATCACCTTAGGTAGTTGACCGATTATAATACCAGCCAAGTTATCTTCTTTGCCCAAATCTGGAAAGGCAAAGGTAATGGCATAGTTGAAAATATTTGCTTCTGGTTTACCTAAAACGTCTTCGGCTGTGGCTTCTGTAAAACCAACCCAACCCCCGAAAGTAAAATCACGACTTAATCGCCAAGCTGCTTCTATTCCATAAGAATTTGCAGTTATGCGATCGCTTTCATCGTCAAAAGGATCGTTAGCAAGTTCACTCCCTGTGCCAGTGTCGAGATTGTTGTATGAGCGCACATAAGTTAAGCCTATCTCTATATCTTCAATTGGTTCAAGATTTAACTGCACAATTGCCCCATAAGGACTTTCACCAATTCCGAATCTTGGATTTTCAGCTCGGTCAGCAATATAACCTAAACTGAAACTGACAGCATCGCTAAATTTGTAATTCATTCCTACCCCTGTACCAGAGCTTTGGCGGTAGATAGGGTTGCGACGCCCGAAACGGGAAATAGAACCGTTACTACTACTGCTGAAATAGGGATTGACTGTAACAGTAAAATCACTTAATTCGCCACCAGCAGCTTCTATGTAAACTGTTGCTTGTTTACCAATAGGGAAACGATATTCTAATCGGCTAATCTCAAACTCATTGTTATTATCCGCCTCAAACCCCAAACGAGCCATCTCAGTGCCTGAGCTTCTCTTAAGACTAGGGATATTTGCAGCTTGCAGACGAACTCTCAGACGGTCATTGCCAGTAAAGCTTGTATCAAAGTTCAAACGCACCCGATTGCTGAGAATAAAATTATTATCAGCTTTATTTCCACCATTAAGCCCTGTGAAAGCAAATATAACTTCCCCACTGAGCTTGGTTGTTGTGGAAAACTGCTGCGGTTGCAACTGAGTCGTTTGCACTTTTAACTTGTCTAACCTTTCCTGCAAGGTAGTTAACTGTGGAACAAATTTTGTGTGCAACCGCCTCAAGGTAGCTAAGTCTTGTTGATTCACCAAATTAGTACTACTAACAGCAATGTTTTGGTGGATACATCTAGAATAAGCATTCAAGCTGATAGCAAATTCGTATCGGGTGAGAACGGGAAGACGCTTTTGGGGCGGTTGCTCAAAGATATCGCCTTGAGCAGCATCACCAATGCAATTGTAGCGTTCTGCTAAAGATTGCAGGGCTGAAAATTCCCAATCAGTTGGGCTAATATTTGACAGATCAGAAACGGAGTTTATCTGGTCTAAAGGCTTCATTTTCCGATCTGTAATCGCAAAGGCTATTTCTAGAGGCGCCAGAGCCACCGTCAGAATCACTGAGCCAAGCCATAAAAAATCTGAAAAAATCATTTGCAAATTTTTAGCCAGACAAAACGGTTTCTTGGCGATCGCGAAACAGTCGAGCAGTAAGACTATCATCGTTTAACAGCACTTCTGGAGAACCTGTTTCCATTAACCGACCATTCTCTAAGTACCAGATGACATCAGCTCTCGCTAAACGCTCTTTTCGGTGGGTAATGAGTAAAACTGTACCTTGATGTTCAGTCAGCACTCGGTCTACAACAGCAGTAGCTTGGGAATCTAAATTAGCATCCACTTCGTCAAGCAGTAATAAGGGTGGATTGCCTAGAATCGCCCGTGCAAGTGCAATGCGTTGGCGTTGTCCTGCTGATAAACCTATGCCACCTTCAGAGATTCTGGTTTTTTCACCTTCAGGTAGCTCTGCTAGCACTTCATCAATGCCGCACATTTGCCGAACTCTAGTGATTTCCTCAATTGGAGCATCTCGCCAACGATATCGCAGATTTTTATCAACACTTCCTCGTAGTAGTGGTAAATCTGGGGCAGCCATACCGATCGCTCGCCGAATTGATTCTATGCTGTGATCTGCTAAGTCTTGCCCATCTAAACGAATCGCACCTTCATCAGGATCGATTAGACGTGCTGCTAGAGAAAGTAGGGTTGACTTACCAGCACCATTCGGCCCCACCAGGGCGACAATTTGACCTGGTTGGGCGATCGCACTCACTTTGTGCAATGCTCCGTCTAAACTGATGCCATCAAATTCCAAACGCCCTGCTCCTAATTTTACTTTCGGAGCATTGGGAACCTCTGTAACCAAAGACGGTGTATTTAGAAATTGTTTAACTTTTTGCAGAGATACCCGTGAGTTGTGCCAATATTCTTGCACCCTACCCAAGTCCCGCAACGGTGGTACTAACAGCCCGACAATCGTCATTGCAGCAACGACCATGCCAGGAGTAGCACGACCCTCAGCCACTTCCATCGCCCCTACTAGCAAAGCAGCACCAGAAGCGATCGCGGCAGTTCCTTCAGTAATCGCCCGTAACTGACCAACTACGATCGCTCGATCAACCATTGCTTTTTCTAAACGGCGGCTCTGGCGGGCAATGCGCCCCTTCTCCCGTCGAGATTGCCCAAAAACTTGCACCACGGCGATCGCAGCTACTTTTTCATTGATATTTGCAGCGAGATAACTCAGTCGCCGCCTTGCTTCTTTGGCTACAGACTGCATCCGATCGCCCATCTTGCAGGCACTTAAAGCACCAATAGCCAAAATGATGCCAACAGTTAAAGCTAAACGGCTGTTGATTAAAGACAAAGCCACTAAGGAGGCAATACTCGTAGTCATAGCTACCACCATCCGCGCTAAACCCAAGCTCACCCACTGGCGGAGGGCAGTTAAATCACCCACAAAGCGCAGCATTACTCCACCCTGACTCCGATTTTGGAGAGCGCGAGGGGCAAGGCTCGTTAATCGCTCGTATAAAATCATTCGGATTTGATAGGCATAATCTTGACCAATCCGCTCGGCATCAGCTCGTTCCGCCATCCGGAGTAAGGCAATCACAATAGCTGCTGCTGCTAAACCTAGACCAATTTGCCCAATCATTTGATTAAAGGCAGGATTAGCAGCTGTAATTAGCTTATCAAATGCCATTTCTACTAGTAAGGCATTGGCGACAGTGGCAGTAGCCTGACAAAAGCCATTAATCACCAACCGAGCGAACAGCCAAGTGCGGTTACTACTTACTGCACGAGGTATCTGTATCATTGATATTCAGTTAAGCAGTACATTTTGAATGTCTAAGTTCCAATCTTTACTAACTGGTGAGTACTTGTTGCTGAGTAGCGATCGCACTGGAGAGAGAACGAGGAGATGAGAGTGTCACGACTGCTTTTGCACTTAGCAATAAATTAGCTGCTTCTTGGCGCAGCATTTCCAAATCATAAACAGGTAAACCTGTGGCTTTTGCAGCTTCACGAGCAGCTAGGGGAGATGCTGTCACCAAACCACTAACCGCTAGTACAGGCAGTTGATAGCGCCGCAGCCATTCCACACCTGCGGCGGCTCCCAGCGCATTGCCAGTAGCAAACACTACACCATCAACAGCTTCGCGGAAGTTAGGGGAAGAAACCACGGCTGATGTTTCATCCTGGTAAAGTCCATCTGCAATCTCTAGCACAATTGCATCTACCCCCTCTGTTGCTAGGTAACTGGTGAGAGTCGTGAAAATTTCTTGAATTTGTTTGGGAGTGGCTCGATAAGTGGAAGGAAAACCAGCACCAGTGAAATCTATAACCAAGCTAGCTCCAGCATCGGACATCAGCCAGAGGTCACCACCAGCACCAGTTCCAGTAATTTTGGCGGCTCCCACTTTGATGCCAGATTTGACCAAGCCATTAATTAAGTTAGCTGCTGTGGTTGTTTTGCCAGAGTTCATAGATGTACCGACAACAGCGATTGTGGTAGGTCGTTGTCCAATATAGCTAGTTGAGGGCAAAGTCCAATCAGCTAGGTTAATGCGTTTACCTTGTTCATCGCCCAGTAAACCGATAGGAGTGATAGCAGTGGGCATTTTCATTTTGGCGTGCTGGGACAGCACTTTTGCAGCTATTCCACCCGCCGCTGCTAGATGACATGGAGACAAATCTTCCGGAATCTCGGCTTCAAATTGGTCAGGAGCATAACGGTTGCCGTAGCAAATTACCAGTTCGTCACCAGCAAATAATAAGGCTTTCCGACCATCGGTTAATTCAATACGTTCGTGCTGACTTATTTGCTCTACTCTCACCAGTACTAAGTCACCACATTCAGGTTTGATATCTCCGGTAATTAATGTAGCGATCGCATCAAAATTTACATAACGTGTAGTAAATGCTGCTTTAGCTTGAGCAAGTCTTTCCAGTTCTAATTTAGAGATATCCATCCCAATCAATCCTCACAATAGTTTGTTAAAAAAAGCAATTTCGTGCGGAAATTATCAACTCAAATCACACATTACTATCCCGATCAACATCGATTGGATAGTTGCGATTGCTGCCATGCTTTCAAATCTATAGTGTTTCCCCTAAAGGTTTGAGCCTTTCAATCGGCTCAAAAAATTTTGATAACCTGAACAGATGAACATCTGTTTCATATTATTTATATTATCAAATCAAAATTAATTGAAATTAAAAGTTTGATGAGAGTTTTCTTATAAATAAAGCCGATAACCCATACCTCTAACTGTCTCAATGAGGTCTGAGCCTAGCTTCTTGCGGAGATAACCAACGTAAACATCAACAATATTAGAGGCTGGGTCATAATCGTAACCCCAGACGTGACTAAGCAGTTGTTCTCGGCTAAGAACTTGTCCGGGATAACGTAGAAAAGTTTCAATTAAGGTAAATTCTTTAGCTGATAGTTCGATCAGGCGATTGTTTACTCTCGCCTGACGGGTACGCAAGTCAAGGACAATATCACCTGCGGTAAGTAACATTTCATCTTTTCCTTTGGGCAATTGGCGATCACGCAACCGCAGACGTACCCTTGCCAAAAGTTCTTCAAATCGAAACGGCTTAGTAACGTAGTCGTCAGCCCCACTTTCCAACCCAGTTACTTTATCTATGATGTCGTCACAAGCAGTAAGAATAACGATCGGTATCTGCTCACCCTGTCCGCGCAATTCTGTCAAAATCGTCCACCCATCTTTGCCAGGAAGACCGATGTCAAGAACAAGTAGGTCAAATTCCCCACTAAGAGCCATGAAAATAGCTGTATTTCCGTCTTGAGCTACAGCAGTAGTGAACCCATTAGCTTTAAGACCTTTTTCCAGAAAGCTGCTGATGCGAGGTTCGTCTTCTGCGATTAAAATCCGGCTCATGAGACAAAATCTCCTGCTCTAGTTTTAGGGGAATGACGAGAGTGAAAGTAGATCCACCCAGTGGACGGCTAAAGAGTTCGATCTTACCACCGTGAGCTTCTGCGATCGCCTGCACAATTGCCAGTCCCAAACCAGCACCTTCCGAACGGCGGCCACAACAACCACGAGCAAAGCGCTGAAAAATTCGCTTTTGGTCGCTAGGGGCAATTCCTGCACCAGTATCACGCACCCAAAAACGCACTTTACCATTTGTTATTAGTGAACCTAAGGCAATCATACTCCCATCATTGGTATGCTGCGTAGCATTCTGAGCCAAGTTCATAATTGCCTGAGTCAGCCGTTGACGGTCAGCTACAATCAGACCTGAAGCTATAGCCTCCAAGCGCCAGTCTCGCTCTGCTAGAGCTTTGGCTTTGGCATATAATTCTTCGGTCAGCAAGCCGATTTCTACAGTTTTTAAATTCAAAAAATTGGGTTGCTCTGCTTTCGCTAGTAATAGAAGGTCATTGACAAAGCGACTCATACGATCAAGCTCGTCAGTAACTAATTCTATTGTTTCCTGGCGCTCCTGGGGGTCATCGCCTAGTAGTTCTAGATGACCTCGAATAATTGTAATCGGCGTCCGTAGTTCATGACCTGCATCGTTGATGAAGTCTCTTTGAGTGGCGAAGGCTGCTTGGAGTCGTTCCAGCATTTCATTGAAGGTGATAGTAAGTTCAGCGATTTCGTCCGATCCTGTTACAGGAATGCTTCGCTTCCAATCGGACTCACTAATCGAACGAGCAGTTTCGGTAAGTAAGCGTAGGGGTATCAGTAATCGTCCAACTACTACCCAGCCTAGCAATGAAGCTACACCCAGGACAAGAAAACTGACTTCGATAATCACCATAACCGCCTCATCTATTTCATGGTATTCGCCAGCAGGGGATTGAGCCACTACAAATACCCCATGAGTATCCCCCCTAGTTATCGGCTCGGCTCGGTAAATTATGGTATGCTTCCGGGTAGTTATATGACCGTATTGAGGCATGGTCATTTCAGCCCAGTAATTTATCGGGTATGAATCATTCTTTAGATAGCTTGGAAGCGCTCTAGGACTAGATTTGTAATATTGACCGTTTATAAGTGTGATCATGAACTCATCATCATCTGGGATGTTGCGGTTGAGATATATCTTAAAAATAGAAGCGATCTCATCCTCAGAGAGTTGACTTTTTTGGGGATTACTAGTCTGAGTCAATAGTCGAAATTCATCTATTTCCTGCTCCAAAGACTTTTCAATCCGCTGTTGTAAACGAACAAACAGAACCTGACGAATTACCGCGATGGATACCACGGCAGAGAAAGCCATTAGCAGAACATAGCAAACTAAAATACGTGTGCGAACACCAAAGAAGAGTCTGTACCATTTAGGAGATTGATTTGTCTGTGCCACCAATTGATTAATAGCCTGCGATACTGCCATCAGCTTTTTTATTCCTACCACTTCCGTTTGGGCAAAAATTAATAACCACTTCTTAATCTTGAATATGGGGTAAAAGTAGCCAAGGCGAATTTTGCCGCCATGCGTCGTCTGAAAATCATAACCAGACTATGTTTCAGAAAAAAATTGACTTTCACCTAGAAATTAGGATTTGACATACCAGATCCACTACTTTTATTCGTACCATTTGAACCCCTCTAATTTTTAGAGCCTGAAGCCCTTGTGACTACGTTCCTAAATGCCGATTAGCTTTACCAGCGTTTATTGAGAAGTTACAAATCTGCTTTCAACTTCTCGCGCACAAACCGATTAACTGTGTCATATTTAACTTTTAGCCCACACTCTTCGTCTAGCCATGTCACTATTGCTTTGTAACTGCTAAATCCTTCAGGTGACTTCAAGCGACGTTTCAACTTCTCCAAAACTTCCCCTTGGATTTTTTTTTGTGCCCCGGGTGCTGTCTTTACTTCCAACAGTTTTGCCAATCCCCCTTGACGATACTGTTGCAACCACCGGGTAATGCTTGCTGGGCTGCGCCCTAATAGCTGGCTTAATTGATGATGCTGACTGACTTGTCCTGTTTTCAGCCACCACAGCATTTGCAGCCTTTCCTTCTGTGATGCGCTTTTTGCGCTCTTTAGACTCTTCTCTAGATACTCCGCAGTTTCGGTTATTTCCAGTTTCAGATATCTTGCCATTTGCACCCATCCTTATTTGCCCCCTGTTTTTATTGAACGTAAAATCATTGCAGATTGGTATGATTACCATCCGTGTAGATTTGGTAGGGCAAAAATTACGTTGTTAGCGTTTGCTTATATTTATTGTTGTTTACCTCAATTAATCAGTATTAAAGCTTTCATGAGAATTTTCTCATGTATGGAGTCGGTAGCCTATACCTCTAACTGTCTCAATGCAGTCGCTACCTAGCTTTTTACGCAGATAACCAACGTAGACATCAACAATATTAGAAGCAGGGTCATAACCATAACCCCAGGCATGGCTGAGTAGTTGCTCTCGACTTAAGACTTGCCCAGGATGACGCAGAAAAATTTCCGCTAAAGTAAATTCTCTAGCTGCTAGTTCAATATAGCGATCGCTTACTTTTACTTTACGGGTACGTAAGTCTAGTAGAATATCACCTGCACAAAGTATCATCTCATCTTTGCGTTTAGGCAAGCAATAGTCACGCAATCGCAAACGAACGCGAGCTAGCAGTTCTTCAAAGCGAAACGGCTTGGTAACATAGTCATCAGCACCACCTTGCAAACCAGTTACTTTATCTTTTATATCGTCACAGGCAGTCAGAATAATGATTGATAGCAATTTTCCCTGACCGCGTAATTCTTCCAACACTAACCAGCCATCTTTACTTGGTAGACCAATATCCAAAATCAGTAGGTCAAATTCACCGCTAAGAGCCATAAACAGAGCTTCATCACCGGTGCTAGCTACAGAAGTAGTAAAACCATTTGCTTTCAGACCTTTCTGTAAAAAACTGGCAATGCGTGGTTCATCTTCTGCAATGAGAATTCGGTTCATTTAATATACCTCCTGGCTGGAAAATAAGGCAGATAGCAGATGGTGAACCATTAAAACTTGACAAATTAATTACCAAAAACGTCAATGATATTACTATACAAATTTACGTTAGCTTAATAATTGATCTGATAATACAGCTTTTATATATTCCCACACAATGGGAACATACACTATTAGATAAATTTCGCTATCTTCAATCTTATATATGTCAGGAAATCAGTTATGTTCATTGGTTTAAGGAGATGATGTTATGTTGACTAATTTAGGCTTTTTAGAGTTAGTATAACTAAATATGTAAGTTTTGTACTGACATTCAACATTTCTGCTCATTTGTTATTTCGGTGTTGCATAATTACGACATTATTTTGGAATTTGCATCAACTAAAGCCCCCACGTCCCCATGTCTTCTTGTCTCCTTCATCTCCCCCTGCTCCCTGCCCCCCTCTTCCTTTCCTTCCCTGCCAAAAGTTGGAGCTATGGAAAAATGAATTTCTACCCCCTCGTTGTCTGGGTTTTGGGATAGGTTTGAGAGGAATGACTATGGTGAAAGTAGAGCCGCCACGTGGGCGACTAAACAGTTCAACCCAACCATTGTGAGCTTCTGCAATTGCTTGTACAATCGACAATCCTAAGCCAGCACCATTAGAACGACGGCGATTAATCGAGCCACGAGCGAAGCGCTGAAAAATTCGCCGTTGGTCGCTTAAGAGGATTCCTTCGCCAGTATCACGCACCCAAAATCGCACTTGATTATTTCTCAAATCTGAACCTAGGCTAATCACATCACCGTCTTTGGTATGGTGTGTGGCATTCTCAGCTAAGTTCATAATTGCCTGAGTCAGGCGTTGACGGTCAGCCTGAAGACGACCACTAGCCATAGTATCCAAGCGCCATTCTCGCGGAGCTAAAGCTTTGGCTTTGGCGTACAGTTCTAAAGTCAGCGAATGAACTTCGACAATTTCTAAATTTAAAAAATCGGGTTGTTCAGATTTAGCTAGTAATAGCAGGTCTTCCACAAAGCGACTCATGCGGTCTAGCTCATCAATGACCAATTCTATAGTTTCCTTCCGTTCCTGAGGATCGTCACCCAGTAGCTCTAGATGACCTCGGATAATTGTAATTGGTGTTCGTAGTTCATGGCTGGCATCGTTGATGAAATCTCGTTGGCTAGAAAACGCTGTTTCCAACCTTGCAAGCATTTCGTTAAATGTAGTAGTGAGTTCAGCAATTTCGTCTGCACCTTTAACAGGTATGCGTTGTGTCAGGCCAGTTTCCCCAATTGACCGAGTAGTATTAGTCAACAAGTGTAGAGGTTTCAGCACATGTCCAGCGACTACCCAAGCCAAACAAGAAAATATAATTATGACTACAACCGAAACTTTGATAATCACAAAAACTGCGTCAATTACCTCCTGACGTTCGCCAGCAGTGGCATGAAGTACCACAAATACTCCATGATTTTTTCCCCTAATTATTGGTTGAGCTAGGTAAATTACATTTCCATCTACGGTTAAGAACTCGCCTTCTTCAGCTGTTTTGACTTGTGATAAGGTCTTCACCATCGGAGAATCTAATTTAAACCAGCTGGGAAGGGCTAGGGGACTACTTCTGTAAACTTTCCCATTCAATATTGCTACCAAAAACTCATCATCATCCGGGATGTTGCTCTTGAGAAAGAGCTTAAACATATTCTTGAGGTCACCTCCAAAAGGTTTATGAGTGTCGGGATTGATTCCGTCTACCGCCATCATTCGGAATTCGTGTATTTCTTGAACCAAAGACTTTTTAATTCGTTCTTCTACCTGAAAAAAGAGAAATTTATCAATTAAAAAAGTGCCTATCACAGACGAAAATAGCATGAGCAACACATAACCAATTACGATATGTGTCCGCAGGCTAAATAAGATTTTATAGTATATACGTAATGAATTATTCTGTTTCATTAACTTGTCAGTCCTTACTAAAAATCATTCAGATGACAATAAAGAAACTACTTTTTATGTTATTTATAGGTTTGGATATTGACTTTTACCTCTTACTCTGATTTCTAAATTTCAACTTGTAGAAGTTGCATTACTTGAGCTTGAGCCAATGAATTCGTTAAATACAAAAGATTTTAACGTAATTTGTAAGGATTCAGGTCTAATATTTAGGAAGCAGAGATGGGCGAGACAGATAATTATTAGAATTAGCCAGCAGTGCTTGTGCAAAAAAGTCAATCACAGACCTACCTTGACGACGACAGGTTTGTACCACTGTTAACAGATGGGCAGTGTGTCTAAACCTGTCCATTGAACGGGAGCCACCACTTACCTTACGTTTCGTCACGGCCAAACGCAGCGATCGCTCGGCCTGATTGTTATCAGGAGGGATTTCAGGATTGTCAAGAAAATACCACCATTGACTTGCTTTATCACGCAAAGAGCGTAAAAGGTTGCCAGCCGTAGCTCCTGCAAGATCAAGCCACTGATGGAGTGAGGAATACAATTTAGATTTGAATTGATTGACCCAATCGTTGTAATTGGTGGAGTCAAAAGTCTCAAACCATGGAGCATAATTCCTAAAGGCTTCATCAATTAAATCAACAAAAGCTTCGCCAATAGCTTGGTTGTGAAGACCTGGAAGAATAATTAGTTTTTTGAAGTGTCGGCGTAGATGAGCCAAACATTTCTGCTGGGCAAAAGCTGGATAGCCGTTGTAAACGCTAAAATCATCGCTGCTGAGTACCCCTGCATACTCAGTCCCTCCAGGGATGCTTTTTTGTTTTCGCTCTTTTTTAGAATATCCCCAGATGGTGGTTTCGATGAGGTAGAACTATCTAAATCTCGGCTGACTTTTAAACGTTCTACTTCTTGCTGTAGTTCTAAGATTGTTTTCTGTAACTCACATATTCCCTTGCCCTGTTCAATAATTATCTTTACCAATTCTTCTTTTGATAACTGGTTCAAGCTTTCTCGGTCTAAATCTTGAGGCAGGTTTTGGTTCATATTTGTGATACTCTCCCTCAAGCGTCCCCTTTGTCAATACCCTGCCACCTGAATACTTACCGTAATTTTTACGCTAAATTCACATTGATCAGCAGGAAGATTTCACAGGAGGAAGAAATCTGCTTTCTGGTTTTCCTCAACAACAAACACAAAATATTTCAGGTAAAGGAAATACAAGGGTAAACTGCTAACGCACCATTCGAGATATTCGATGCGTTAGCTTGTGGCATAACACATCCTACTAATATGAGTTCAAACTCAGAAGTGTTGAATGTTAACAAATAATTGATAAAAATAGCCAAAAATATGATATTTTTGGGCGAAGGCTTAAAATATATTAGTTTGATTGTGATTATAAATTCATTTCCCAAAATTGTCAAAGATATCCTGAAAAGTCTGCTAAAAAACGATTATCCAGTATTGAACAGTCGTCTCTTCTTTGAATGCTGGCTATCGTATGCTCTGGATAACAGTTTAACAAGTATGCGAGATTTATTTCAAAGATTAAATAACACAGGGTTTGAAGTAGATATCTCTACTTTTTCCAAAGCCAGTTCTCACCGCGCATAAAAACCCTTTCAAGAAATTTATCATAAATTGAATGAGTTAGTACAGAATAAAATTCGCAAGAGATTACATAATAAATATGCAATTTGTCCAATAGATTCAACAATTATCACTCTCACTAGTAAGTTATTATGGGTACTAGATCATCATCAAGTTAAACTTTTCAGTTTTCATTGGTTTGAGGAGATGATGTTATATTGACTAATTTAGGCTTTTTAGAGTCAGTGTAACTAAATATGTAAAGTTTTGTACTGACATTCAACATTTCTAGTTCAAACTATAATTCTTGTTGATTGTAGAGGTTATAGTAATAACTTTTGAAAGCCATTAATTCCTCATGCTTTCCTTGTTCTATAACTTTACCACTATCCATGACAATAATCGTATCTGCATGGGAAATTGTGCTTAGTCGGTGGGTGATACAAAATACGGTACTTCCCTGAAATGCTTGGGCTAAATTTAGACAAACTTGGCGTTCTGTAAGGTAATCTAAGGCGCTAGTTGCTTCGTCTAAAACTAATAATTTTGGTTTTTCTAAAACTGATCGGGCGATCGCAATTCTTTGCCTTTGTCCACCAGAAAGTGCTGAACCTCGTTCACCTACTCGCGTATTATAACCATTAGGCAAGTTCATAATAAAGTCGTGGGCAGCTGCTATTTGAGCTGCTGCAATAATTTCTTCAGTTGTGGCTTCGGGATTTGTCAAAGCAATATTTTCTTGAACTGTTCCATCAAACAGCAAGGTATCTTGAGGGACAACACCAATTTGTTGGCGCAAAGAATAAAGTTCTGTTTTAGCAATATCATAACCATCAATTAAAATTCTGCCGGATTCTGGATCATATAGTCTCAGCAGTAATTTCATCATAGTACTTTTACCCGAACCACTTTGTCCGACGATGCCAATAAATTGTCCCGGTGCTAAATCAAGACTGACATTGCAAAGTTGTAATGTTCTACCTGTATTAAATCTGAAGAATATATTTTCATATCTTACGGCTCCCTTAATTGGCGGTAAAGAAATATTATATTGGTCTTGTTCAGCTTCTTGGGGTGTATCGACAATATCACTGAGACGTTCAAAAGATAAAGCTGTTTCTTGGAAGTTTTGCCACAGTTGGGTTAAGCGTAATATGGGACTAGTTACGTAATTAGAGAGAATTCTAAAGGCAATTAATTCGCCTAATGTTAATTCTCCTTGCAGTACTAAATAAGAGCCATACCATAAAACTAACAAGCTGCTAAGTTTGTTGAGAAAGTTACTAGCAGAACTAGATAGTGTGGAGATAACTACTTTTTTGAAACCAGATGCGATATAACGTGCATAACGTTCTTGCCAGGAAAAGCGTGCTTGTAACTCGATATTTTGCGCTTTGACAGTTTGGATACCTGACATTACCTCAACTAAATAAGATTGAGTTATAGCATTACGTTCAGCTTTTTCTCGTAATTGTTTCCTAATCGTGGGAGCAGCCAGAGAGGTAATGATGATAAATATGGGTATAGTGGCTAAACCTACTAAGGTAAGTTGCCAAGTGTACATTACCATTACAATAATATAAAGCAGCGAAAATAGCACATCTAAACCCACAGTTAAAGCCGTACCAGTGAGAAAAGAGCGAATATTTTCTAATTCGTTGATGCGGGTGGAAATTTCTCCTACAGGTCGGCGTTCAAAATACTGTAATGGTAGCCGAAGTAAGTGGTCAATAATTTGTGCCCCTAACCCCAGATCAATGCGGTTGGTGATATCTACAAATAGATATGTACGCAGTGTAGAAACTATCGCTTCAAATAGCGCTGCTAGTAATAATATAAAACCTAAAAAATGTAGTGTATTAAAACTACTATCGCTAACTATTTGGTCAATAATAATTTGAATAATTAGTGGATTGGCTAGCGCTGCTAACTGCACGAATAAGGAAGCCACAAAAACTTCTATGAGTACAAAGCGGTAGCGTGATAAATAGGGAACAAACCACTGCAAACCAAAGCGTTGCTTGGGTGTAGCTTTGGTAGGAGAAAGTAGCAATACCCGTATCTGGGAAGAATTGCTTTCTTCCATCTCTAATTTAGAAAGCAGTTCAGCAGGTTTGAGGCGTAGAATTCCCTTGGATGGTACACCAATAACAATCAGGCGATCGCTTGCTTCATAAACAACTGCATAACTATCACCATAGTAAATCATTGCTGGAGTGGGAATGCAAGTAATTTGACTGCAAGGCATATCTCCCAATTTTGCCTTCAGTCCAATTAATTCAGCCAAGGTTCCACAAACCTGAAACGGGATTATACCTTGGCGTTGCATCTGCTCTGTTAAAACCCGGTTAATCACCTCACGACGCAAAGGCATTCCCAGATATTTTGAGAGCATTTGGAAACAGGCGATCGCAGAATTTAATTGTCCTTTACCGTTAAAATATGGGTACTTTCTGCTTTTTTCTTCGGTTTTTACACTAAATTTTTGTGGTCGTAGTAGTTCTTCAACAGGTGCATAGGGAATTTCTATTTTGTCGGTAATCTCTGCATGGCGATTCTTTGGTAATAAATCTAACTTACATAAACCAAGCAACCGTACAGGAATTTTCCCTTGAACATCAATTGTGTCTTGCACATTGCTAAATTCCAAGAGAGAACCGCAAGCAAAGTTCTTTGCTGTTCCTCCTCCACTAACAAACCAAATGCTTTCACTATCGAGTAGACTAACTGATGTTTTACCTGTTGGCAGATAATATACTTTTGCCCCAGCCAAAACCTGTTGAGCAAGCTGTTTGAGGTTGATATCGCCTAAACTAAGTATCTGTGATTGTATACTCAGGACATCATAAATTTCCGCCAAATAACCTTGGTATTGACGCACTTGAGCAAAAGCTGGGTAGGTAGCAAGCAAGCGGAAATAATCATCAGCATCTAAAGTTAAACATCTCACTTCAGTAGATGCGATAGCAATCTCGCAAGCAACCTCACGCAGTAAACTAATCTCGCCAAGAATTTCTCCAGGTTGCAGTAACTTTAACGTGGTTGGCTTTTGCGTATGGGAGTCATATCCTAATAAACGAGCTGTCCCCTCATAAATAATGCTCAATTGCGCTGGGAGACTTTCTTTATCAATAATTTTTTGACCAAGCGAATAAAGTTGAGGTTTGAGTTTTTGTGATAAATCGGCTAGTACTTCACTTGATAATTGATCAAACCCCTCAATTGTAGTGAGAAAATCTTGAAAATTGGTTCTAGTATAAGTCATGCTAAATCAAATGAAAAATAGTTCGTAATTCGTAATTATTTTTTTGTTACGATTCAAAAAAAAGCAACAGTAGGGGCGGGGTTTCCCCGCCCTTGAAGAAAATTCATAATAAGCAATCACATTCTGGAAATGACACCATCTAAAGCAAAATGTCCCTTATTAGTTACTAGAGCTACGACGAATTACGAAGCTGCTAAACCTACCTCTTGCCCAATCAGCCTAACAAACCCGGTTCCAAAGTGTTGAATTTCTAAAAAGCTTGCGTGTTCTGGTGCAGGTTTATAAACCCGAAATGTCCTCATAATTCCCAAAGTTGCAGCGCTTTCGAGAGGACTAATGAAGTTAGTGTCGCGGTCAAGGAAATAAGGTTTTTTAGCCCAACAAGCCATCTGATTAGCATTTAAAAAGTAACAGCCTGCGTGAGGATTAAGTGTACGCCGAAATGTAATTGGCATCCCCATGATTGTGCCGTAAAATTTTGATTTTTCATTTACATTCTGAAAAGTTGCAGTTAGCTTAGGTGCTAAATCACCATCAATGTAGGCTTTACATGACAGATTAGTGGTTGAAACTTCATAGCGATTTGGCTGGAGTAAGCTTAGGTCACTTGCACCTTGAGTAAACCAGTTTAATTTGATAAATAACCAAGGATCGTGAAGTATCAAATCGTCTTCCAGAAAACAATAATAATCATATTTACCTAAATTATCTCGAAGTACAGATTGGCACTCAAAACCTAACATTAAAGGCTCTGCTTGAGTGTAATGATGCTGATAAAAATGAGAAGGTAAAGACAGTTGATTGAGAAGATGATTATTTTTGGTCGTACAAATAATAACGTCTAGATCGTAGACTTGTGGTTGATTCGCTGATAAAGCTACACGCTGGTCAATGTTGATAATACTTTGAGACTTGCCAAATAGCTGATGCAACGCAGCAAGATTCCGAGTTAACGCCAGCAGGCGGGGTCGGGGGTCTTTTCTTTGGGAGCCGTGCTTACCATCCTTACTATCAGGATTAAAAAAGTGGGCAATGGTAAAAAGAATTCGCATGATTCTACACCTTTTTGAAGCTAGATTTGCTAAGTCAAAATTGTCTCGAAATCACTAAACTTGTTAGGATAATTGGAATACAAAAATAATTTCGATTCGCTAAAATACGACCACACATTAAATACTAGATATGGTGGGCATTGCCCACCCTACTACCTATAAAATCAGCAACAAATACAACGAAACGTACTGTTACTATGACTTAGACAACAACAATGTCATTCCTAGTGAGCGCTGGATTATTAGAGAACTTGACTATTTCTACCTGAGAAACGCCACCTGTACTATCGACATCAAAGTACAGCGTGCCAATACTTCTGTTGTAGATAAACTGGTTAATCTCTTTTGTGTTGACAAATGACAAATCTACTTGGCTTAAATCTGCACCACTGAAATTGACATTTTCTAATGTTACCCCAACAAAACTAGTGGGTGTAGAAAAGCTGGCACTAGGCGCAAAGATAGCGTTTGATGCATTGACGTTGAGCCAAACTGATTCTGTAAAGTTGGTGCTTCTGAGTTGTGTACCGACAAATTGAACTTCGTTCAGGCTGGTTTTGAAAAAGGTTGAACCATTCAGATATTGGCCGTTAAAGTTATTTCCGACCAGATTTTGTTCGTTATAGTTTTCTGCTGGCATGATGCAATCCCTTGAAAAAATAGATAAGTTCTTGATCGGTCAAAAACTTTGATTTAGCTTACACGGAAGTAAAATCTGTTTCTGTAATTTGTCCGGGGAGTACTCCACCCAGAACCGCTAATTCTTCGCCAGTTGCAGTAACAGCGATCCGAGTACTACCCGTAGAAACACCATTAATGTTGAGATTTATCCGGCTGACTGTTAGTGCTGTAAAGCTGAACCCGGTTCCTAAGAAGTCGATACCATTTTGGAAGTCAGAGATGTAGTCGCCTGGTTGTCCACTCAATCCGGAGTCTTCCAGCTCAAAGTAATCAACACTGCCGCCGCCAGTCAGTGTGTCTCGTTGGTTTTGTCCTACCAAATCTTCTCCACCAAATAGAGTATCACTGCCAAGTCCGCCTAAAACTCGATCAACACCTGCTCCGCCATCGAGGGAGTCATTGCCACCTTGACCATTGAGAAAATCATTGCCAGCAAGACTATTCTCAATTCCGTCGCCTTCGCCGTAGATGATGTCATCCCCATCTCCACCTAAGAGACTGTCAGCACTTTCTCCACCCTCAATCAAGTCTTGATCGAGTCCGCCAATGATTGTATCTAAGCCAGCGCCGCCCAGGAGTGTACTATTATCCAGACCGCCATCGAGAAAGTCGTTACCGTCTCCGCCTTCCAGGTAGTCAAGCCCATCTCCACCACTGAGGAAGTCATCACCAGCATAGCCATAAATTTCATCATCACCAGCTTCGCCCAGAAGGGAGTCATTGCCACCACTCAAGCTGTCAGCATCTCCTTTCAAGGTGTCATTACCATCTCCACCAATGAGGGTGTCAGCACCCGCTACGCCTAAAGTGTCATCGCCTAACAAGAAGTCATCGCTAAGACTACCATCGATGAAATCACTTTCACCGCCCCCATAGAGAGTATCGCCAAAGAAGCTACCCGTTAGGGTGTCCGAGCCTGCCTCACCGTAGAGGAAACCTTCACCTGACAGAATATCATTACCATCCCCGCCAAATAGATCATCATCGGTGCCACCAACAAGTGAGTCGTTGCCAGCGCCACCATAGAGGACATCTTCGCCTTCCCCGCCATCAAGGGTATCAGCACCAGGGCGAACGCATCTTATTTACTAATAAAAACTAAGAAAGATTTCAAAATGACATAAATAATTGTAGAAATTGAG